>NZ_JBFTEP010000142.1:0-8809 GCF_047229365.1 Cellulomonas pasadenensis
GCCCGCGACCTCGGCCGCGAGGTCCTCCCGGCGGGCGACGGCTGGGCGTCGTGGTCCGGCACGACCCGCCCGGACGGCCGCGTCGTCGAGGCCGCGGGCACCACCGGCGGCGCCGCCGCCGCGGCGTCCGAGGTCTACGTCGTCGACACGTGGACCGAGCTGCGCGACGCCCTCGCCGGACGACCCGGCGGCTCGCAGACCGACGCGCGCCGCAGCACCACGCCGCGGATCGTCTACGTGCGCGGCACGCTGGACGCGTTCAGCACCGCCGACGGCACGCGGCTGACGTGCGACGACTTCGCGTCGCAGGTCACGGTCGCCGGCACCGGCGCCCCCTTCTCGATGGACGACTACGTCGCCCACTACGACCCCGCGGGCCCGTGGGGCAGGGAGGACCCGTCCGGCCCGCTCGAGGACGCGCGCGTGGCGGCGGCCGCCGTGCAGGCGCGCCAGACGCAGCAGCACGTCGGCTCGAACGTCACGATCGTCGGCGTCGGCGACGACGCCGGGATCGTCGGCGCCAACCTGCGGATCCGCGACGCCGCGAACGTCATCGTCCGCAACCTCACGCTGTCCGACGCGTACGACTGCTTCCCCCAGTGGGACCCGGGCGACGGCGCGACCGGCAACTGGAACTCCGCGTACGACAACCTGTCGGTCTGGACGTCCACCAGCGTGTGGGCGGACCACCTCACGCTCGACGACGGCGAGCACCCGCCGGCCTCGCTGCCGACCGTGTACGGGCGCCCGTTCGAGGTGCACGACGGGCTGCTCGACGTCACGCACGGCTCCGACCTCGTCACGGTGTCGTGGAGCCACTTCGACGACCACGACAAGACGAGCATCGTCGGGTCGTCCGACTCGCGGCTGCAGGACCGCGGCCAGCACCGCGTGACCTACCACCACAACCGGTGGACCGACGTCGGCCAGCGCGCCCCGCGCGTGCGGTTCGGCGACGTGCACGTCTACAACAACCTGTACGAGCAGACCCGCCCCGGCCTGTTCTCCTACTACTGGGGCGCCGGCGTCGAGTCGAGCATCGTGGCGGAGAACAACGCCGTCGAGCTCGCCGAGGGCGTCGACCCGGCGCGCGTCGTGGCCGAGTGGAAGGGCACGCAGCTGCGCGAGACCGGCACGCTCGTGAACGGCGCGCCGGTCGACGTCGTGGCGGCGTTCAACGCGACGGCACCGCTGCCGCTCGCGGACACCGCCCGCTGGACGCCCGCCGAGCACTACGACCCTGTCGTGCAGCCCACCGAGGAGGTCGCGGCGGCCGTCCGCGCCGGCGCCGGGGCGACCCTGCCGTCCGGCACGCCGGTGGCCACCGGGGCGCCGGACGCGCCGCGGCTGTCGCACGACAACGCGCACGGCACCGGCCTGCACGACGGCGACTACACCGTGACGTCGACGCTCTACTGGGGGCAGAACGCCACGGTCGTGCGCTTCTACGAGAACGACGTGCTGGTCGACGCGCAGTGGCTCGACGGCCGCTCCCCGCGCCGGCAGACCGCCACGCTCGACGTCACGGGTCGCGCCGACGGCACCTACACGTACGTGGCCGAGGTGCTCAACCCGTGGGGCACGGCCCGCTCGGCGCCGCTGACCGTGACGGTGCGCGACGCGAACCCGGGACGCCCGACCGTCACCGCCGGCCCCGTGCGGGACGGCGCCGTCACGGTCACGACGACGCTGTACTGGGGCACCAACGCGACGTCGTACGCGCTGCTCCTCGACGGCGTCGAGGTCGACCGGCAGGACCTGGTCGCGCGGACGCCGCGCCGCCAGGCCGCGACGACCACGCTGACGGGCCTGACGCCCGGCGAGCACACCGTCGTGGCACGCCTGACCAACGCCGCGGGCTCGACCGACAGCCGGCCGCTCCGGATCACCGTGCGCGGCTGACGACCGCGTGCACGAGCGCCCTGCCACCCCGGCGCGGACCGGGGAGGCGGGGCGCTCGTGCGTCCGACCCCGACGGGCGTGGCCGTGCCCGGTGCCGGCCGGCGGCGCGCTCAGACCGCGGGGGCGACGCCCTCGTCCGGGCCGAGCTCGGCGGGCAGCCCGCACCGGGCGAACAGCTCGGCGCCGAACCACACGGTGACGTGCCGCACGCCGTCCGCGCCGAGCGTCACCTGCTGGAGCTGGAACGCGCGGTGCACGCCGTCGTCGCCGCGCATGTAGAGGCCGTACGCGGGCAGGCCGTTCGCGGCGGTCGCCAGCATCCGCATGGACCCCGGCCCCGTCGCCGGGCACCACGTGGTGATGAGGTGCCCCACGGCGGCCGGCCCCTGGTACCAGCCGGGGAAGGGCGGCATCTCCCAGACGACGTCCGCCGCCAGCAGCTCCACGATCGCCGCCACGTCGTAGGCCTCGAACGCCGCCACGTACCGCGCCAGCAGGTCGCGGTGCCGCGGGTCCGTCGGCTCGAGGGGCGGCACGTCGTGCACGTTGGCCATGTGCGCGCGGGCGCGCTGCAGCGTCGAGTTGACCGCGGCCACGGACAGGTCGAGGGCGTCCGCGACCTCGGCGGCCGACCACGCCAGCACGTCGCGCAGGAGCAGCACGGCACGCTGCTGCGCCGTCAGGTGCTGCAGCGCCGCGACGAACGCGAGCCGCACCGTCTCCCGGCCGACGGCCGACTCCGCCGGGTCGACGGGCGCGGACGACCACACCAGCCGGTCCGGCAGCGGCTCGAGCCACGGCACGCTCGTGTCCTCGCGCGGCTGGTCGCGGGGATCGGCGGGCGGGGCGCCGATGCCGGTGGGCAGCGGTCGCCGCTTGCGTCCCTCGAGGTGCGTCAGGCACGTGTTGGTCGCGATGCGGAACATCCACGTCCGCAGCGACGAGCGGTTCTCGAACCCGCGCATCGCGCGCCAGGCGCGCAGGTACGTCTCCTGCAGCATGTCCTCCGCGTCGTGCACCGACCCGGTCATGCGGTAGCAGTGGGCGAGGATCTCGCGCCGCAGCGGTGCCAGGCGCGCGGTGAACTCCTCCTCGGACACGTCGGCGCCCACGGCGCCGGCAGCACCGGGCGCGGTGAGGGGAGCCGTCGGCGAGGACTCCTGCGATGTGGTCGTGGTCACACGGCGACGCTAGCGGCCACCACCGACAGCCCGGAACCCCGTCGCGGGTGGCGGGCGCCCGACGTCCGGACCGTGCGCGCGCCCGCCGCCGCCCGATGAGTCCGCGGCCGTCCGCGAGTCGGCACCGCTGACGCGACGGACGCCCCGCGCGTCCCCACCGGACGGCGCGCCCGCACCCCGCCCGGGCCGACCGCACCGAGGGAGCCACCCGTGGACCGCATGATCTTCGTCAACCTGCCGGTGAGCGACCTCGCCTCCGCCCGCGCGTTCTACGAGGGCCTCGGGTTCGGCGTCAACGACATGTTCTCCGACGAGCACGTCGTCAGCGTCGTCGTGTCCGACACCATCTGCGTGATGCTCCTCGACCAGGAGCGCTTCGCCGCGTTCACGCCGCTGCCCGTGTCCGACGCCCGCACGAGCACCCAGGTGCTGCACTGCCTGTCCGCGTCCTCCCGCGCGGAGGTCGACGACCTCGTCGCGCGCGCGCTGGCCGCCGGCGGCAGCGAGTTCCGGGCCGTGCAGGAGGACGGGCCGATGTACGGCCGGGCCGTCGCGGACCCGGACGGGCACGTGTGGGAGATCCTGCACATGGACCTCGTCGACGCCTGAGCGCGCGCCCCGGCCCGGACGCCCGTGCCAGACTCCCCCGCATGCCCGCCGACGCCGCCCCCACGCGCCCCGACGACCCGGGCGCCCGCACGGCTCGCGGACCGGCGCGCTACGCGGCCGACGACCACCTCGGCGGACGCTCGCTCCTCGTGGCCGCCGCGTACGTCGTGCTCCGCCGGCGCGTCGACGGGCGCGACGAGGTCCTCCTGCAGCTGCGGCGCGGCACGGGGTACATGGACGGGTACTGGGCCACCCTGGCGGGCCACGTCGACCCGGGCGAGAGCGTGCACGAGGCGGCGGTGCGCGAGGCCGCGGAGGAGGCCGGTGTCGTCGTCGCGCCCGACGCGCTCGTGCCGCTCACGGCGCTGCACCGGTTCGAGCGCGGCGGGCCCGCGGTCGAGCAGCGGCTGGACGCCTTCTTCGAGGTCACGACGTGGTCCGGCGACCCGGTGACGCGCGAGCCGGACAAGACGGCGGCGATGGGGTGGTTCCCGCTCGACGCGCTGCCCGACCCGGTCGTCCCGCACGAGCGGCTCGTCCTCGACGTGCTGGCCGCCGGCGACCCGCTGCCCGCGGTGCTGTCGCTCCCCTCCTGACCGGCCGCGACGGCCCGCGCCGACGCACCGGCGCGTCCCACCACCGGCGGTGCCCCGCCGCCGCGCCCGGCCGCTAGCGTGCGGCCATGCTCCCCGTCCCGACGCCCACCGTCTCGCGGGACGACCTCGGCGCGCTCGTGGCCGCGCGGTCCCCGCTCGTGGTGCTCGAGACCGACGACGAGGCGGGCGCCGTCGCCCTCGTGACCGCGTCGGCGGCACGCGTCGCCGGACCGCCGCGCCCGGTGTTCCGGTGGAGCGTCACCGAAGGGCTGTCGCGCGCCGACGTCCCCGGGGCGGCGCCGCAGCGGCACAACGCCGAGGCGGTCGCCGTGCTGCGCTCGGTCGTGGACACGACCGTGCCCGGCGTCTACGTGCTGCTCGACCTGCACCCCTTCCTCGACGACCCCGTCGTGGTGCGCCTGCTCAAGGACGCCGCGCAGCTGCCCGTCGCCCGGCGCAGCACCGTGGTGCTCGTGTCGCGGACGCTGCGGGTGCCGCCCGACCTCGAGCACCTGGCCGTGCGGCTGCCGACGCGCCTGCCCACGACCGAGGAGCGCGCGCGCATCGTCGACGACGTGGTCGCCGCGTGGGCCACCACGACCGGCACGCTCCCGCCCGTGGACCCGCACGCGCGCGACCTGCTCGTCGCACGCCTGGCCGGGCTGTCCCACGGCGACGTCGCGCGCCTCGCCCACGGCGCCGTCGTGACGGACGGCGCGCTGACGATGCGCGACGTCCCCGAGGTCGAGCGCGCGCGCGTGGAGGCGCTCGCCGGCGACGGGATCCTGTCCTACGAGTACGCGACGGCGGCCCCGGAGGACGTCGTCGGGCTCGACGGCGTCCTGCGCTGGCTGCACGTGCGCCGCGCCGCGCTCGACGGCAGCGCGCCGCACCTGCCCGCGCCGCGCGGCATGCTGCTGCTCGGCGTGCAGGGGTGCGGCAAGTCGCTGGCCGCGCGGGCAGCCGCCGCGCTGCTCGGCGTGCCGCTGCTGCGCCTGGACCTGGCGGGGGTGCACGACAAGTACGTCGGCGAGTCGGAGCGACGGCTGCGCGAGGCCCTCGCCGCGGCCGAGGCGCTGGCGCCGTGCGTGGTCTGGGTGGACGAGATCGAGAAGGCGCTCGCCGCGTCGGACGGCGACGGCGGGGCGTCCCGCCGCGTGCTCGGCACGCTGCTGTCGTGGCTCGCCGACCGACGCACCTCCGTGTTCGTGGCGGCCACGGCCAACGACATCTCCGCGCTGCCGCCGGAGCTCGTGCGCAAGGGCCGGTTCGACGAGCTGTTCTTCGTCGACCTGCCCGACGCGCCGGCGCGCGCGGCCCTGGTCCGCCTGCACGCGCGCCGCCACGGCGCCGACCCGACGGACGCCGAGCTCGCCGGCCTCGCCGCCGAGACGGAGGGGTTCTCCGGCGCCGAGATCGAGCAGGCCGTCGTGGCCGCGACCTACGCGGCCCACGCACGGCGCGTCCCGCTGGACGCCGCCACCGTCCTCGCCGAGGTGCGCGCGACGCGGCCGCTCGCGGTCGTGATGCACGAGCGGGTCGCCGCGCTGCGCGCGTGGGCGGCCGGCCGGACGGTCCCCGCGCGCTGAGCGAGCCGCACCGCGGGACGACGACGGCCCCGGCGCGGACGAGCCGCACCGGGGCCGGGACGCCGGACCGGACCGGTCAGCCGGTGTTCTGCAGACCCGCGGCGACGCCGTTGACGGTGAGCAGGAGGAGCCGTCGCAGCTCGTCGGCCTGCTCGGGGGCGGCACCGGTGCGCAGGCCGCGCAGCGCACGCAGCTGCAGCAGCGACAGGGCGTCCACGTACGGGCTCCGCAGCTGCACGGCGCGGCCGAGGATGCGGCGCCGGCCCAGGATCGCGTCGGCACCCGTCGTCGCGAGCACCCAGCGGCGGGTCAGCGCCATCTCGGACAGCACGAGCTCGGCGAGGTCCTGCCGGTCGGCGAGCGCGAGGTAGCGGGCGGCGATCCGCTCGTCGGTCTTGGCGAGCGACATCTCGACGTTGTCGATGATCGTCGCGAAGAGCGGCCACTCGGCGTAGGCGGTGCGCAGCTCGTCGAGGTCGCCGACGGCGTCGAGCGCCGTGCCGAGCCCGTACCAGCCGGCGAGGTTGATCCGGGCCTGCGACCACGAGAACACCCACGGGATCGCCCGCAGGTCGTCGAGGGACGACACCGAGAGCCCGCGGCGCGCGGGTCGCGAGCCGATCGGCAGGAGGCCGAGCTCCTCGAGCGGCGTCACCTCGGCGAACCACGCCGGGAAGCCCTCGGCGCGCACGAGCTGGTGGAACCGCTCGCGCGACGCGACGTCGAGCCGGCCCGCGAGGTCGGCGAACCGCGCCGCGGCGTCGTCGTTGCGGCGCACCACGCTCGGCGCGTCCGCGAGCAGCGTCGCGGCCGTGACCTGCTCGATGTGCCGGGTCGCGATGTCCGGGTCGCCGTAGCGGGCGAAGATGACCTCGCCCTGCTCGGTCAGCTTGAAGCGGCCGTCCACGGAGCCCGGCGGCTGCGCGAGCACGGCACGGTTGGCGGGGCCGCCGCCGCGCCCGAGGGCGCCGCCGCGCCCGTGGAAGAGCGTGAGGGCGATGTCGTGACGGCGCGCCCAGTCGGCGATGCGGCGCTGCGCGTCGTCGAGGGCGAGCGTCGCGGAGACGGGGCCGACGTCCTTCGAGGAGTCGGAGTAGCCGAGCATGACCTCGACGCGACGGCCGTTGACGGCGAGCCGCTCCTGCACCCGCGGGTGCGCGAGGGACGCCTCGAGGATGTCGACGCTCGCCTGCAGGTCGGCGAAGGTCTCGAAGAGCGGGATCGCGTCGATGACGGGCGCGTCGTCGGCGCCGCCGAACGCGAGCTCGGCGAGCCGGTAGACGGCCGCCAGGTGCTCGGGCGACTGGGTGAACGACACGATGTAGCGCCGCGCGGCGGCGACGCCGAACCGGCGCTGCACGGCGCCGAGCGCCCGGAACGTGTCGAGGACCTCGACGGTCTGCGGCTGCAGGTCGCCGTCGACGCCGTTCGCCTCGATGTCGGCGAGCGCGGCGGCGTGCACCTGCGAGTGCTGGCGGACCTCGAGCTCGGCGAGGTGGAACCCGAAGGTCTGCACCTGCCACAGCAGCCGCTGCAGGTCGCCGTAGGCGGCGCGCCGGGCGCCGGCGGCGACGAGCGAGTCCTGGACGACCCGCAGGTCGGCCTCGAGCTCCTCGGCGTTCGCGTAGGCGAGGTCCGCGTCGCGGCGCCGCGTGGCGGCGATGCGCTCGACCACGACGAGCATCGCGCGGTGGTGCGGCTCGTTCGGTGCGTCGTTCGCGGCGCGCGTCGCGATCGCCTCGTCGAGCGAGCGCTGGCGCTGCCACAGCGCGCTCAGCCCGGGCGACGGCGGCGTGCCGGCGCCGTCGAGCGTGAGCCCCGCCGCCGTCCGGCGCGCCGAGACCAGCAGCGCGTCGAGCGCGTGCTCGGACGCCGCGACCGCGGCCGCGCGGGTGACCTCGGCCGTCACGTTCGGGTTGCCGTCGCGGTCGCCGCCGATCCACGTGCCGAGGCGGGCGAACGGCTGCACGACCGGCGCCGTGGTGCCGGCGTCCGCGGCGAGGAGCCAGTCGTCGAGGCGCCGGTAGACCTGCGGGAGCACGTCGGCCAGCGTCGCGTCGACGATCGACAGGACGGTCTCGACCTCGTCGAGGACGGTCGGCTTCTCGGCGCGCAGCGGCGACGTGCGCCACAGCGTGTCGATCTCGGCGAGCAGCCGACGCTCGTTCTCGGCGAGCGTCG
This sequence comes from Cellulomonas pasadenensis, assembly GCF_047229365.1. Lineage (NCBI taxonomy): Bacteria > Bacillati > Actinomycetota > Actinomycetes > Micrococcales > Cellulomonadaceae > Cellulomonas > Cellulomonas pasadenensis. Next base: position 8,059 of record NZ_JBFTEP010000142.1, read on the forward strand.
TGCCGCCGATCTGCATGGTGTCGCGCTCGGCGACCAGCTCGGCCACGCGGCGGATCGAGCGGGCGACTGCGCGCCGGCGCGCCTCGGTGGGGTGCGCGGTGAACACGGGCCGGAACTCGAGCGTGGCGAGCCGCTCGCGCGCGGCCTCGGCGCCGATCTCCTCCTCCAGGCGCTGGTACGCCGCGGGGAGGGAGTCGTCGGGCGCCAGCTCGTGCGGCGCGAGGCGGGACTCGCGGTCGCGCAGCACGCGGACGCGGTGGTACTCCTCCGCCAGGTTCGCGAGGTGGAAGTAGCACGTGAACGCGCGGGCCACGTGCTCGGCGCGCTCCGGCGAGAAACCGGTCACGAGGCGCTCGGCCTCCGCCAGCGCGTCGCCGTCCGGCTCGCCGTGCGAGCGGATCGTCAGCTCGCGCAGCCGCTCGACGTCCGCCAGCAGGTCCTCCCCGCCGGCGTCACGCAGCACACGGCCGAGCAGCTCACCGAGCAGCCGGACGTCGTTGCGCAGGGGTTCGGGGACCTCGTGGCTGGCCACGCCGCGCGGGACCTCGGTCGCGTTCTCCGCTGGACTCACGGCGCCAAAGGTAGACGACGCGGGGCAGCCGTCGCCGCCGCGCCCGCGCCGTGGGCACCGCGGACGCTGTCGCGCACGTCACAGCCGGTCGTCGGCGGTCCCGGCGTCGGGGACCTCGTCGCGTGCGGCCACGGCCCACGGGCGCCGGTACCGCCCGAGCGGGACGCCGGCGCGCTGCGC
>NZ_JBFTEP010000143.1:0-8720 GCF_047229365.1 Cellulomonas pasadenensis
GGGACGCAGGCCGCGGGCGCGGGCGGCCGCCTTCGCGCGCGCCAGCGCCGTGCGCGCCACCTGCTCGGGCGGCGTCAGCGTCACGAGCTCCGACACCGGGACGCCGTCGGGCACCACGGTCGGCGGGGGGAGGAGCGTCGCGTCGGCGTCCTCGGGCTCCGGGGCGGCGTCGGCGGGCGTGCGGCCCGGGGACGCGGGCGCGGCGGACGGGCGCGCGGACGACGGGTGCGCGGGCGGCGTCCGTCCGGTGGACGGGCGTCGCGGCCGCGACCCGTCAGAGGACACGCGACACCTCACCGCCCATGACGTCCACGCGCGCGCCCGCCAGCGGCTCCGGCACGTCCTGCGGCACCGCGGCCGTGACGAGCACCTGCCGCGCGGGCGCGACCAGCTCGGCCAGGCGGTCGCGCCGCCGGGTGTCCAGCTCCGCGAACACGTCGTCGAGGATGAGCACCGGCTCGCCGTCGGGGCCCCAGTCCGCCGCCCAGCCGCCGGCGTCGTCGAAGCCGTGCGTGAGCAGCGTCCACGACGCCAGGCGCAGCGCGAGCGCCACCGACCACGACTCCCCGTGGCTCGCGTACCCCTTGGCCGGGAGCCCGCCGAGCGTCAGGACGAGGTCGTCGCGGTGCGGGCCGACCAGGCTCACGCCCCGCTCGACCTCCTTGGCGCGCAGCCGGCCCATCGCCTCGAGCAGGCGCGCCTCGACGAGCTCGGCCGTCGCGGCCGGGGCGTCGGCGGACGCGGCCGCCGGGGCGTCGTCGTCCTGCCCGCGCCCGAGCGCCGGGTCGAGGGACGACCGGTACGCCAGCTCGAGCTCGCCCTGCCCCGAGCTGACCTGCCGGTACGCGTCCGCGGCCTGCGGACGCAGGGCCGCCACCAGCGCCTCGCGCGCGACGACGATCTGCGCGCCCGCCTGCGCGAGCTTCGCGTCCCAGACGTCGAGCGTGCGCAGGTCCGCGCCCGCGCGCGAGCGCATCGCCGCGCCGGCCGACTTCAGCAGCGCGGACCGCTGGCGCAGCACCCGCTCGTAGTCCGTCAGGGTGCCCGCGATGCGGGGCGTGAGCTGGACGAGCAGGTCGTCGAGGAACCGGCGGCGGCCGTCCGGGTCGCCCTTGACGAGCGCCAGGTCCTCCGGCGCGAACAGCACGGTGCGCAGGATGCCGAGCACGTCGCGCGCGCGGCCGGGGGAGCCGCCGTTGACGCGCGCACGGTTCGCGCGGCCCGGCGTCACCTCGATCTCGACGAGCGTCGACCGCTCCTCGCGCACGACCTTGGCGCGCACCACCGCCCGCGCGGCGCCGGCACGGACCAGCGCCGCGTCGCTGGGCACCCGGTGGCTGCCCAGCGTCGCGACGTACCCGACGGCCTCGACGAGGTTGGTCTTGCCCTGCCCGTTCGGCCCGACGAGCGCGGTGATGCCCGGCTCGAGCGGCAGCTCGACCTGCGGGTACGACCGGAAGTCGGTGAGGGACAGGTGCGCGACGTACACGGAGCGCCTCAGCCCTCCGCGGTCGGCGGTGCCGTCGGCGTGACCGTGTCGCCGCCCGCGGCCTTCACGGCGTGCCCGCCGAACTGCTGGCGCAGCGCGGCGACCGCCTTCATCGCGGGCGACTCGCCCTGGCGGGACGCGAAGCGCGCGAACAGCGACGCGGCGATGACCGGCGCCGGCACGGCGAGGTCGATCGCCTCGTCGACGGTCCAGCGACCCTCGCCCGAGTCCTCGACCCAGTCGTCGATCGCGGCGAAGCCCGGGTCCTGGTCGAGGGCCTGCACCAGCAGGTCCAGCAGCCAGGAGCGCACGACCGTGCCCTTGCGCCACGCGCGCATCGTCCCGCCGACGTTCGTGACCAGGTCCTTCGCGGCGAGCAGCTCGTAGCCCTCGGCGTACGCCTGCATGAGGCCGTACTCGACGCCGTTGTGCACCATCTTCGCGAAGTGGCCGGCACCCACGGGGCCGACGTGCACGAAGCCGTCGGCGCGCTCGCCCTCGGGCCGGAGCGCGTCGAAGACGGGCATTGCGCGCTCGACGTCCTCGGGCGCGCCGCCGACCATGAGGCCGTAGCCGTTCTCCAGGCCCCACACGCCGCCGGAGACGCCGGCGTCGACGAACCGGATGCCCCGGGCGTCGAGGAGCTCGGCGTGCTTCGCGTCGTCCTGGTAGTACGAGTTGCCGCCGTCGATGACGAGGTCGCCCGCACCGAGGATCTCCGCGAGGTCGCAGATCACGGCGTCGGTGATCTGCCCCGACGGCACCATGACCCACACGACGCGCTCACCCGCGGGGAGCGCCTGCGCCAGCTCCTCGAGCGAGGCGACGTCGGAGACGTCGGGGTTGCGGTCGAAGCCGGTGACCTCGATCCCCGCCCCACGCATCCGCTCGCGCATGTTCGCGCCCATCTTGCCCAGGCCGACCAGCCCGATGTGCATGCCTCGTCCCTTCCGCGGCGGGTCCCCGCCGTGCCCTCGTGCCGTGGTCCGCGCGAACGCGGGGGTGCACCGCCCGGTGGTGGTGCTCCCCGGTCACTGTGCCCCAGGTCGCGGCCCGGCGCCGGGCGGCGGCGTCAGCTGGCGAACCGGATCGGCACCAGCAGGTAGCGGTAGTCCTTCGAGTCCTCGCCGTCCAGCGACTCCTGGCCGGTGAACTCGACCGGCTTGTTCGGGTGCGTGAACGACATGCGGACGAACGTCGTGTCGAGGGCGCCCAGGCCGTCGAGGAGGAACTGCGGGTTGAACGCGACGGAGATGTCGTCGCCCACCAGCACGGCCTCGAGCGCCTCGGACGCCTGCGCGTCGTCGCCCTGGCCGGCGTCGAGGACGACCTGGCCCTCGCTGAACCCGAGCCGGATGGGCGTGTTGCGCTCCGCGACGAGCGCGACGCGCTTGGCGGCGTCGGCGAGCGCCTGCGTCTGGACGATCGCGTGGATCGGCGTCTCGTCGGGGAAGAGCCGGCGCACGGCCGGGTAGTCGCCGTCGACGAGCAGGCTGGTCGTGTGCCGGCCGCCGGCCTCGAAGCCGATGAGGTCGACGCCGCTGCCCGTGGCGAGGGCGACGGACACGGAGCCCGCGCTGCCGAGGGACTTCGCGGCGTCGTTGAGGGTGCGGGCGCGCACCAGCGCGACCGCGGACAGGTCCGGCGTCGACGGCTTCCACGTCATCTCGCGCAGCGCGAGACGGTAGCGGTCCGTGGCGAGGAGCGTGACCTTCTCGCCCTCGATCTCGACGCGCACGCCCGTGAGCAGGGGGAGCGTGTCGTCACGGCTCGCGGCGACCGACACCTGCGCGACCGCGTGCGTCAGCTCGTCGCCGTCCACCGTGCCCGTGACGGGCGGCATCGCGGGCAGCGCGGGGTAGTCCTCGACCGGCATGGTCAGCAGCGTGAAGCGGCTCGCCCCGCACGTGACCTGCACCTTCGTGCCCTCGAGCACGACGTCGACGGGCTTGGCGGGCAGCGCGCGCGAGATCTCCGCGAGCAGACGGCCCGAGACGAGCACCGTGCCGGGCTCCGACACGTCGGCCGGCAGCTGGGCGCGCGCGGAGACCTCGTAGTCGAAGCTCGAGAGCTGGATGGTGCCCGTCGTGTCCGCCTCGATGCGGACGCCGGCCAGCACGGGGACCGGCGGGCGCGTGGGCAGGCTGCGCGCGGTCCACGTGACGGCGTCGGCCAGCACGTCGCGCTCGACCCGGAACCTCATGCGTCACCTTCTCGTCGTCGACCCGTCGTGCTCGGCGCGCGTGGCCGCCGGGAGCGGCGCGGCGAGCGGCCGGCGGCTGCCGGCGGAGCACTGCCGAACACTACGCGACCGGTCCGACGCCCGGAACCGGTCGGTGGCACGCCGCGAGGCCGTCGGCCCGCCGCCACCTCGCCACAGCCGTACGGCGGTGTGTGGATCCCCCCACCAGAGAGGTCTCGTCGTCGTCATCGGGGGTGTGCATCGTGTGGACGGACGACGTCGTGGCTGCTCACGGCACTTTTCCGGGTGTGTGGCCGGGTGTGGTGCGACCCCGGTCGTGGTGTGGACGCCGGTGGACCGCCGCCGGACCGTGCACCGGCGTCCACCGACGGCCCACGATCGCTCCACAGCAACGCAGGGCGTCGTCCACCGTCGTCCACAGGTGTGTGCACAGCTGTGAACAATCGTCCCATGCATGTCTCACCCTGAGGTGGACACCGCCGTCAAGACATTCGTCCGGGTTTGTCGCTGAGAGTCCTCTCATGGGCGGGTGTGTCGCGAAGCCCGCGTGAGTCCCCGCTCGGGGAGCGGCAACCGGGCATCCGTCCAGGTGGCGCGGCACCGCGGAGGTCGACGGTCGGTCGCGGCAGGAGCCGTCCTGGCCGACGTTCGACCTGGTCGAAGGTTGTCCCCATCCGTGTGCAAACCTGTGGACAACTACCGCTGTGCGGTGGAGGGACCCGTGGACGAGGGCTCCGGGTCCAGAACCTTCGTCCAGCGGCGACGTGGCGGTCACCACGCGCGCGTCGGGGTGGTGACGGGGCCCCGGTGGTGCCGTGACGGCCCCGGGGAGCACGCGCAGGCACCCGGGGCCCGCGCCCGTCCGCGCCCGCGTACGCCGGCGTACGGCTCCGCGGCCCGGCGCAGGCCGCCGCAGGCCTCACGACGCCACGACGGCGCCCACGCTGTGCGTGGACGCCGTCGACGGAGGTGCGGGGGACCGGGGCTGCGGGCGGCGCGACGGTGCCGGCGCGCCTAAGGCGGGTCGTCAGCCGCGGTGCTGCTGCTTGATGCGGTTGGTCAGCTCGGTGACCTGGTTGTAGATCGAGCGCCGCTCGGCCATCAGCTCGCGGATCTTGCGGTTCGCGTGCATGACGGTCGTGTGGTCGCGGCCGCCGAAGGCCTGGCCGATCTTCGGCAGCGATAGGTCGGTCAGCTCGCGGCACAGGTACATCGCGATCTGGCGCGCCGTGACGAGCACGCGCGACCGGCTCGACCCGCACAGGTCCTCGATCGACAGGCCGAAGTAGGCGGCCGTCTGCCCGATCACCGTCGTGGCGGTGATCTCCTGCGTCTGGTCGTCGGTGATGAGGTCCTTGAGGACGATCTCCGCGAGGGACACGTCGACGAGCTGGCGGTTGAGGTTCGCGAACGCCGTCACGCGGATGAGCGCGCCCTCGAGCTCGCGGATGTTCGTCGAGATCTTCGACGCGATGTACTCGAGGACGTCGTCCGGTGCCTGCAGGCGCTCGCTCGCCGCCTTCTTGCGCAGGATGGCGATGCGCGTCTCGAGGTCGGGCGGCTGCACGTCGGTGATGAGGCCCCACTCGAAGCGCGAGCGCATCCGGTCCTCGAAGCCGTTCAGCTGCTTCGGCGGGACGTCGGACGTGATGACGACCTGCTTGTTCGCGTTGTGCAGGGTGTTGAACGTGTGGAAGAACTCCTCCATCGTCTGTTCCTTGCCCTGCAGGAACTGGATGTCGTCGATGAGCAGGACGTCGACCTCGCGGTAGCGGCGCTGGAACGCACCGGCCTTGCCCTCGCCGATGGAGTTGATGAAGTCGTTGGTGAACTCCTCGGAGTTCACGTACCGCACGCGCACCGTCGGGTAGAGGTTCTGCGCGTAGTGCCCGATCGCGTGCAGCAGGTGCGTCTTGCCCAGGCCCGAGTCGCCGTAGATGAACAGCGGGTTGTACGCCTTGGCCGGCGCCTCGGCGACGGCCACCGCCGCAGCGTGCGCGAACCGGTTGGACGAGCCGATGACGAACGTCTCGAAGAGGTACTTCGGGTTCAGCCGCGCCGGCTCGGACAGCCCGCGGCGCGCCGGGCGCACGTCCTCGGCGAGGCTGCCGTCGATCGCGCGCAGCGACGGGCGCGCGTCGCGGTCGCCGTCGTCGCGACCGCCGGGGTCGCCCGCCCGGTCGTCACGGCCGAAGCCGCCGTAGCCGGGAGAGGAGACGAGGGAGAGGTCCGGGCGCAGGTCGTCGTCGCGGGTGTCACGGCCGTCGCGGCCCTCACGCGCGAAGCGGTCGTCCTGGCCGAAGCGGTCGTCCGGACCGAAGCGGTCGTCCTGGCCGGACGGGGCCGGGGCGGGCGGGACCACACGAAGAGCGGGCGGGACGTCGCCGGCGACGTCGGGGTCCACGGTGATCGCGAACCGGCCCTCGCGGCCCAGCGCCTCCGACAGCGCCTCGGTGACCTCGCCGCGCACGCGCGTCTCGAGGTACTCCTTCGTCAGGTCGTTGCCGACCGCGAGGATCATCGTCCCGTCGAGCAGCCCGAGCGGGTGCGCGAGACGGACGAACGCCAGCTGGCGCGGGGTGATGTCCGGGCTCGCCTCGAGGGTCGCGACGACGTGCCCCCAGACGCGGGCCGGTTCTTCGTCCTGTGACACGTCCTACCTCGGTGTTCGGTCTCGCGGTCCGGCGAGTCTGGCACGCGGGCCCGTCGTCCACATAGTTGTCCACACCTGTGTGCGGGAGGTGCGGTCGTACGGGACCGGCGTGCGGGGCGTCTCGGGACGCCTGGCCGTCGGTCCGTCGCCCGTGCCCACCGGCTGCCCGACCGGCGGCTCCGACCGGGCGGGCGGGGTGCCCGCGGGGGGAGCGACGTCGCACGATGCTAACGGTGCCGGGCGGACCGCAGAAGGGGTGCGGGGCGCCTCGCGCGCGCGCAGGCCGTGCGGGGTGCAGCGGCCGCAGTTGACCGGGTCGGGTCGCAGAGCGTAACGTGATCCAGCCTTTTGACGGCTCCATCCGGCGCGCCCTGACGCCACTCACACGGCTCCCCGTGTGCTCCTGAGGAGCGGTCGATCACCGGCACATGGACCTGGACGCGCACCCGTGCGCGTCCGCCCCGAGAACGTGGAGATCGTCGTGACCAAGCGCACCTTCCAGCCGAACAACCGGCGCCGGGCCAAGACGCACGGCTTCCGCCTGCGCATGCGCACCCGTGCCGGCCGCGCCATCCTGGCCGCGCGCCGTCGCAAGGGGCGCGCCGAGCTCTCGGCCTGACCCGCACGCCGGTGCTCCCCGCAGCGCACCGGATGCGCCGCTCTGCCGACTTCCAGCAGACGGTGCGTCGGGGTGCGCGCGGGGGGCGTCCGACGCTCGTCGTGCACCTCACGACCACGACCGACCCCGGCCCGCCGGAGGTCGGTCTCGTCGTGTCTCGGGCCGTCGGCAACGCGGTGGTCCGCAACCTCGTGCGGCGGCGTCTGCGGGAGCTGGTGCGGGCGCGGCTCGACCTGCTGCCCGCGGGCGCGCGGCTCGTCGTGCGCGCCCAGCCGGCCGCGGCCGCGGCGTCGTTCGCGACGCTCGGGTCGGACCTCGACGCGGCGCTGCGCCGAGCGCTCGGCCGCGTGGCGCCGCGGACGCCGGTCGTCCCATGACTGCCGCCGCCCTGGGAAGAGCCGTGCTCCGCGTGCCCGCACGCGTGCTGCTCGCCCTGCTCTGGGTCTACCAGCACGTGGTCTCGCCCCTCACGCCGGCGACCTGCCGCTTCTACCCGTCGTGCTCGCAGTACGCCGTCATCGCCGTGCGGCGGCACGGTGCGCTGCGCGGCACCTGGCTCGCCGTGCGGCGGCTGCTGCGGTGCCACCCCTGGAACCCGGGTGGCGTCGACGACGTTCCCCCCGTGCGCGCTGCGCACCACCCTCTCGACGCGGCCCCGGCCGCGCACTGAGCTCTCGAGGAGCCCTGACCGATGGACTGGATGGACGGCCTGCTCTTCCCGATCATGGTGGCCGTGGCCTGGATCATGGTCCGGTTCCACGACCTGCTGACCGCGATCGGGCTCGACTCGGCGGGTGGCGCGGCCTGGGGGCTGTCGATCGTCGGACTCGTCATCGTGATCCGGATCCTGCTGATCCCGCTCTTCTTCAAGCAGATCAAGGCGTCGCGCGGCGTGCAGATGGTGCAGCCCGAGATGCAGGCACTGCAGAAGAAGTACAAGGGCCGCACCGACCCCGCGTCCCGTGAGGCCTACAGCCGCGAGATGATGGAGCTGTACCGCAAGCACGGGACGAACCCGTTCGCGTCCTGCCTCCCGCTGCTCCTGCAGTCGCCCATCTTCTTCGCGCTGTTCCGCGTGCTCTTCGAGCTGCCCAGCCTCGCGGCGGGGACGTACGACCGTGCGGACGCGATCGGTCCGATGACCAGGTCGCTCGCGGCGGAGGCCGAGTCCGCGACCATCTTCGGCGCACCGCTGTCCGGCACGTTCATGCAGGCCGGCGACGACTGGAGCATCCGCATCGTCACGGTGCTCCTCATCATCGCGATGTCGGTGACGACCTTCACGACGCAGCGCCAGCTCACCATGAAGAACATGCCGCCGGCCGCGCTCCAGGGCCCGATGGCGCAGCAGCAGAAGATCCTGCTGTACGTCCTGCCGCTCGTGTTCGCGTTCTCGGGCGTCAACTTCCCGATCGGTGTCCTCATCTACTGGACCACCACCAACCTGTGGTCGATGGGCCAGCAGTTCTACACGATCCGCCGCATGCCGGCCCCCGGCTCGCAGGCCGAGGCCGCGATGAAGGAGCGCAAGGCGCGCAAGGCCGCGCGTCGCGGCGCCGGCATCGAGGAGAACGACGGCGGTCCCGTCGCGGTGATCGAGGAGAAGCCGCGCGGGCAGCGGCAGCAGCCGAAGCGCAAGGACCGCGCCAAGGTGAAGCCGACGGCGGCGCCCGGCGCGAGCACCGCCGCGTCCGTGACGGACGCGGCTGCGGACTCCCCGTCGGGCGGCGCCCCGGACGCCGGCCCCGCGCGGCCC
>NZ_JBFTEP010000144.1:0-8600 GCF_047229365.1 Cellulomonas pasadenensis
AACCGAGTGCGGCGTTTGCGTCTGGTGGGCTCGGTTATGTTTATAAGCGCCCACCGGCGCGCCGTCGAGCGCCGCCGACGCCGCGGCCGCCCGGAGGCCCGCCTCCGCCCGCACCTCGCGGGACCGGCGCCGGAAGGCCTCGTGCCAGCGCAGCTCCTCGCACGCGGCCCGCGCGGCCGCCACCGCCTCGGCCACGGCGGGCACCGCCGCGAGCGCGGCGAGCGGGTCGCTCACGCCTCCGACCCCTGCGTCGCTCACGCGACGAAGTCCGCCTCGCCGTGCGGCACGAGCCCGGCGGCCAGCCGTGCCGCCATGCCGGCGGACATCGGCGGCAGCGCGTCGAGGTCGTACCAGCGGGCGTCGGTGTTCTCGCCGTCGGCGGGCCGCGGCTCCCCGGACACCCACCGGAAGCGGAAGGTCAGGTCGAGGTAGGTCGAGCGGTCGCCGTTCTCGTAGGTCACCGGCCCGACGACGCCGACGCGCGCGAGCCGCTCGGGCACGGCGACGACGTCCGCCTCCTCGAGCACCTCGCGGGCGGCCGCCACCGCGGGCTCCTCGCCGGGGTCGACGACGCCCGTGACCGGCGTCCACGCGCCCGTGTCGGCGCGGCGCACGAGGAGCGCCTGCTCGCGGCCCGCGTGCGTGCGCAGGACGACCGCGGTCACGCCGGGCAGCCAGAGCAGGTCGTGCCCGACGTGCTCGCGCAGGGCCAGGACGAACGGTGGGACGGGCACGCGCCCGATGCTACGGGCGCCGCACCGGCCGGGGCGCCGCGCGGGGCGGTCGGTGACACGATGGCGGCATGGTCAGCGCCCCGTCCGTGTCGTCGTCCATCACCGCGCGGCTCGAGGTGCGCGCCAGCCCGACCGCGGTGTCCGACCTGACGACCGCGATCGAGCGCGCCGGCGGCATCGTCACGGCCCTGGACGTGACCGCGTCGTTCCACGAGGCGATGACGGTCGACGTCACGTGCGCGACGCGCGACGTCGACCACGCGGCCGACGTGGTCGCCGCCCTGGAGGCGCTCGAGGGCGTGACGGTCAAGCGCGTGTCCGACCGCACGTTCCTCATGCACCTGGGCGGCAAGCTCTCCATCGAGTCGAAGGTGCCGCTGCGCAACCGCGACGACCTGTCGATGGCCTACACGCCGGGCGTCGCCCGCGTGTCGCAGGCGATCGCCGAGCGCCCGGAGGACGCCCGCCGCCTCACGATCAAGCGCAACACCATCGCCGTCGTCACGGACGGCACGGCCGTGCTGGGGCTCGGCGACATCGGGCCCCTGGCGGCGCTGCCCGTGATGGAGGGCAAGGCGGTGCTGTTCAAGCGGTTCGCGGACATCGACGCGTTCCCCATCTGCCTCGACACCACCGACGTCGACGAGATCGTCCGGACCGTGCAGGCCATCGCCCCGGTGTTCGCCGGCATCAACCTGGAGGACATCTCGGCGCCGCGCTGCTTCGAGGTGGAGCGCCGGCTGCGCGAGGCGCTCGACATCCCGGTGTTCCACGACGACCAGCACGGCACGGCGATCGTCGTCGTGGCGGCTCTGACGAACGCGCTCACGGTCGTCGGCAAGCGGATGGGCGACGTGCGGGTCGTCATGTCGGGCGCGGGCGCCGCGGGCACGGCGGTGCTCAAGCTGCTGCTGGCGGCGGGCGTCCGCGACGTCGTGGTGACGGACATCGACGGCGTCGTGCACGCCGACCGGCCGGGCCTGTCGCCGTCGCTGCGGTGGACGGCCGAGCACACGAACCCGCGGGGCGTGACGGGCACCGTGCACGACGCGATCGTCGGGGCCGACGTGTTCGTCGGCGTCTCGGCGCCGGACGTCATCACGGCCGACGACGTGGCGCGGATGGCCGACGACGCGATCGTCTTCGCGCTCGCGAACCCGCGTCCCGAGATCGACCCGGACGAGGCGGCGAGGCACGCGGCCGTCGTCGGCACGGGCCGGTCGGACTTCGCCAACCAGATCAACAACGTGCTCGCGTTCCCGGGTGTCTTCCGCGGCCTGCTGGACGCGCAGTCGCACACGATCACGGAGCCGATGCTGCTCGCCGCGGCGGAGGCGCTCGCCTCGGTCGTGCGGCCCGAGGAGCTCAACCCGACGTACATCGTGCCCAGCGTGTTCAACCCGGAGGTGACGACGGTCGTCGCGGCCGCCGTGCGGCGGGCGGCGGGCGCCGAGGGCGTCGCCGCCGAGTCGGCCCCCACGACCGGGGAGATCGCGCAGGTGCGCCCGGCCGCGCGGTGACGTCCACCGCACGACCGGGCGCCGCGTGCCGGCGTCAGCCCTTGACGGAGCCGAGCATCACGCCGGACACGAAGTACCGCTGCACGAACGGGTAGACGCACAGGATCGGCAGCACGGTGAGCACCATCGTCACGGCCTGGATGTTCACCGAGATCGACTGCGTCGCCGCGCTCTGCGCCGCCGCACCCTCCGACGCCGCGGACGACGCGCCGGCGATGAGGTTGCGCAGGAACATCGTCACCGGCTGGCGCTGCTGCTCGTCGATGTACAGGAACGCCGTGAACCAGTCGTTCCAGTACTGCACCGAGTAGAACAGCACCATCGTCGCGATCACCGCCTTCGACAGCGGCAGGACGATCCGGCCGAAGATGCCGAACCAGCCGAGCCCGTCGATCTGCGCGGCCTCCTCGAGCTCGCTCGGCAGGTTCTCGAAGAACGACTTCATGACCAGCAGGTTGAAGATGGAGATCGCACCGGGCAGCACGACGGCCCACAGCGTGTTCTTCATCCCCAGCGACGAGATGAGCACGTAGTTGGGGATGATGCCGCCGTTGAAGAACATCGTGAACACGGCGAACCCGATGAGCAGGCCGCGCCCGCGCAGGTGCCCCTTCGACAGCACGTACGCGTACGTGGTGGTCAGCGCCATCGCGACGACCGTGCCGACCACCGTGTAGAGCACGGTGTTGCGGTAGTTGGTCCAGAACAGCGGGTTCTCCGCGACCGCCCGGTACGTGTTCAGGTTGAACCCGACCGGCCAGAAGCTCACGTCGCCCGACCGGATCGCCGCCTCGCTGCTGAAGGACTGCGCGACGACCGTGAGGAACGGGTACAGCATCAGGCCCATGACGAGGACCAGCGCCGACACGTTGAGCCACGTGAACACGCGGTAGCCGCGGGAGTCGCGGGCCCCGACCGGCCGGACGGGTGCCGGCGGCTTCGGCGCCGTCATCTGCGTCACCACAGGCTCGCTCCCACCGCTCGTCGTGAGATCAGGTTCGCCGAGAGGATCATGATCAGGCCGATGACGGCCTGGAACAGGCCGATCGCCGCGGCGTAGCTGAGGTTGTTGGAGACCAGGCCCACCCGGTACAGGTAGGTCGAGATCACGTCCGCCGTCTCGTACGTCAGCGGGTTGTACAGCAGCAGGACCTTCTCGAAGCCGACGTTGAGGAACGTCCCGACGTTGAGGATGAGCAGCGTGATCATCGTCGGCCGGATGCCCGGCAGGGTGACGTGCCACGTCTGCTGCCACCGGTTCGCGCCGTCGATCCGCGCCGCCTCGTAGAGCGACGTGTCGACCGTGGTCAGCGCGGCGAGGTAGAGGATCGTGCCCCAGCCGACCGTCTGCCACATCTCCGAGCCGACGTAGATGGCGCGGAACCACTCGGGGCGCTGCAGGAACGGCACGCCCTCGCCGCCGAGCCCCTCGATGACCTGGTTGACCGTGCCCTGCAGCGAGAACAGCTGCATGAGCATGCCGACGACGATGACGATCGACAGGAAGTGCGGCAGGTACGAGATGGACTGCACGACCCGCTTGAACCGGCGGGAGCGCAGCTCGTTGAGCATGAGCGCCAGCACGATCGGCAGCGGGAAGCAGACCAGGAGCGTGAGCGCCCCGAGGACGATCGTGTTCGTGAACACCGCCCAGAAGGTCGGGTCGTTCATGAACATCGTGATGTAGCGCAGCCCGACCCACTCGTCGCCGAAGATGCTGCCGCCCGGGCGGAAACGCCGGAACGCGATGGCGTTGCCGGCCATGGGCAGGTAGCGGAAGACGAGCAGGAAGACCACGGGCGCCGCGGCGAGCGCGTACAGCGGCCAGTCGCGACGCAGCGTCGTGCGCCACGGCACCGGCCGGCCCCTGGCGGTGCGCACCTTGCCGCCACGACCCCGCGGCGGCTCCGGGGCGACGTCGTCCACCGCGATCTCCTCGGTGGTCACCCGCCCCGCGGGTGCCATGACCCGGGTCGATCTCATGTCTCACTCCTTCGTGAGGCCCGGTGGGCCGGGACGTGCCCGGCCCACCGGGGTGGGACCCGAGGCGTCAGCCGTTGTTCTCGGCGAACCGCTCGCGTGCGCCGTTGTACAGGTCCACGTACTGCTGCAGACCCTTGGCCTCGAGCTCGCCGACGAACGCGTCCCACTCGCTCAGCGGCCGCTCGCCCAGGATGAAGCGGAGCGTGGCCGTGTCCACCGTGTCCTTGAGGGGCGTGCCCAGCAGGGACGCCTGCTCGAGGTCGGCCTCGGACAGCGGGGCCGGCGGGTTCGGGTCCATCGGCGTGCGGGTCGACAGGACGTCGTCGATGTACTGGACGGCCTGGTCGGTCGCGTACGACTCCTTCAGCGCACGCGACTCCGTCGCCTCCGCGAGGAACGTGCTGAAGCCCAGGTCCTTCTGGATGTCCGTCGGGGCACCCGGGTTCAGGTTGAAGATGTCGAGGCGGTGCTCGGCGTCGAGCGTGTACTCGTCACCGGACTTCGTGAACGTCTCGCCCTCGACGCCCCAGCGGAGCATGTCGCGGGCCTCCGGCGAGTAGTACAGCCAGTCGAGGAACTGGAGCGTCGCCGTGAAGTGCGGCTTGCTCTCCGCCTCCTTGGTGATCATGAAGCCGTGCCAGAAGTTGCGCGGCTCGACGATGGCACCGGCGGGCCCGGCGGGCGGCGGGACCTGCACGACCTCGTAGCCGCCGGGGCCGACGGTCGCGTCCAGGGCCTGCGACCACTCGATCGCCGTCCCGCTCGCACCGGAGCCCGCGAAGGCCTTGCCCTCGGAGACGAGTCGCTCGACGCGCTCGACGGCCTCCTGGTCCTGCACGGTGAACGAGTCGGGGTCGAGCAGCCCGTCCTGCACGAGACCGTGGAAGAACTCCACCATCTCCTTGTACTCGTCGGAGGCCGCCGCGTACTCGAGCTCGCCCTTCTCCTCGTCCCACTGCATGCCGTCGCCGAAGCCCCAGCCGGCCTGCGTGCCGAAGCCGCGCGCGGCGTAGTTCAGCAGCGACTGGCCCTGGAACGCGTCCTGCAGCGGGTAGGAGTCGGGGTACTGCTGCTTGAGCTGGAGGAACGCCTCGCGGAAGCCGTCCCAGTCGTCCGGGATCTCGATGCCCGCGGCGTCGAAGACGTCCTTGCGCACCAGCAGGGTGAACATCGGGACCGACACCTCCTGCAGGCCGGGGAGCATGTACAGCTCGCCGTCCTCCTGGCGCAGGTTGTCGACCATCTCCTGCAGGTCCCACTCCTCCACGTACTTCTGGAAGTGCGGCATCTCGTCGAGGTACTTGCTGAGCGCGACGACCGAGCCGGACGCGGCGAACTGCTTCTCCTCACCGGTGTACACGAGCGGGATGATGTCCGGTGCGTCGCCCGCGCTGATGAGCAGGCTGCGCTTCTCCAGGTGGTCGCTCAACGGGATGTGGGTCGTCTTCAGCGAGACGTTGGTCTGCTCCTCGAGGACGTCGAAGAACTGCCAGGAGTCCTTCACCGTCACCTCGGGCCAGTCGGTCCACAGGATCGAGAGCTCGAGCGGCTCCGTCGCGGTGAACTGGTCGCCGGCCGCGTAGTCCTCCATCGCGCCGGTCCGCTGCTCCTCGGTGGCGTCGTCGCCGCCCCCGCCGCCGCTGCAGGCGGCCAGCGTCAGCGCGACGCCCGCGGCGACCGCCGCCGCCGCCCGCGTCGTCCGCGGCCGACGCCTTCCGTCGATGCCCGCACGTGTCATCTCTGGCTCTCCTCGTTGAGATCCGTCCCGGGACGCGCCCCGGTGCTGCTGCGAATGTCCGACCACCGCCGGAGCGACCGGGACGCGTACCGAGGCTTATCGATACACCTACCGGCGTGCGGGGAATCTATGCGCCCCGGGGCGCGGGGTCAACGACCACCCGCACGGCCGGCCGGCCGGGGGCGGGTGGGGCGCCGCGGTGCGTGCGCGGAGGTCGCGCTCCCACGCGGCCGCGGGGTCAGGTGCTGGAGCCCCGCACGACCAGGTGGACGGGCGTCGTCAGGCGCACCGGGTCCGACTCGTCGCCCGCGAGCCGGCGCTCCAGCAGCGACACCGCCTGCTGCGCCAGCCACTCGCGGCCCGGGTCGACCGACGACAGCCCGGGCACCGCGAACGCGCTCCCCCGCAGGTTGTCGAAGCCGACCACCGCGACGTCCTGCGGTACCCGCAGACCGGCCTCGTGCAGGGCGGCGAGCACGCCGTACGCCATCTCGTCGGTCACCGCGAACACCGCGTCGGGGCGCAGGCCCCGGGCCAGCGCCCCGGCGAGGACGTCGCGGGCACCCTCGGCGGTGTACTGCGCACCGCCGAGCAGGAGCCGGTCGTCCGGCACGAGACCCAGCTCCTCGTGCGCCGTGCGCCACCCGCGCGTGCGCAGCCCGGACGTCGGGTCGTCCACCCCGTCCGTGACGGCGTGGTCGACCTCGGCCCCGTCGACCACCGCCACCCGCCGGCGGCCCGCGTCGAGCAGGTGCCGCACCGCGAGCCGCGCGCCCTCGTGGTTGCCGATGCTCACGTGGTCGAACTGCGGCGGCACGTCCTGCTCGCCGAGCAGCAGCAGCGGCTGCGCCAGCCGCAGCGCGTCCACCTCGTCGTACGTCAGGCCGACGGCGCTCAGGACGACGGCGTCGTACTGGCGCAGCCGCGCCTGCGACAGCAGCGAGAGCTCGCCCTCCTTGCTCGCCCCCGACTGCGCCACCACCAGGTGGCGGCCGTGCTGGGCGACCTCGGTGGCGAAGCACGCGGCGAGCTCGGCGAAGTACACGTGGTCGAACCGCGGGACGATCAGCGCGACGGTGTCCACGCGCCCGGCGCGCAGCCGGCGCGCCGTCAGGTTGATCTCGTACCCGAGCTCGTCCACCGCCTCGAGCACGCGCCGGCGCGTCGCGTCCCCGACCCGCGGACGGTCGTTGAGGACGTTCGAGACCGTCATCTTCGACACCCCGGCGAGCCGCGCGACGTCGCTCATGGTCGCCACCCGAGCGCCCCTGCCCACCGACGGTGCCACTCTCGTCCTCCTGCGTCCGGCGCGGCCGTCGGGCCGTCCGACGCCGCCGCGGGGCCCACTGTGGCAGGCGCGGCGACGGTCCGGTGCCACGTCCGCCCGACGCGCGGGCGTGCCGCACGGCCGACCTGCCCTTTCGTCCCGGGTCCGGGGCCCCGCGCGCCGCCACGATGTGCGGGTGCTGACCATCCCCGAGGCCGTCGCCGCGAACGCCGACGCCGCCGCGCACAAGGTGGCCCTGCTGCGCACGCCGGGCCTGCTCCTCGTCCGCACCATGCTGGCGGGCGCCGCCATCGGCATCGGCGTGCTCATCATGGTCACGGCGGGCGGGCCGCTCGCCGTCGCCGGGTCGCCCTGGGCGCCGCTCGTCGACGGCGTCGTCTTCTCCGTCGCGCTGGTCGTGGTCCTGGTCGCCGGCGGTGAGCTCGCGACGAGCGCGATGATGGTGCTGACGCAGGGTGCGCTGCTGCGCCGCGTCGGCTGGGGGCGCGCCGGGGTCACCCTCGTCGCCTACCTCGGCGGCAACCTCCTCGGCGCGATGGTCTTCGCGGCGCTCGTGCACGCGTCCGGCGTCGCCGGGCCCGGGACCGCGGCGGGCGAGGCGCTCGCGGGCGTCGTCGCCCACAAGGCGGGCGCGACGACCCCCGAGCTGGTCGTCCGCGGCGTCCTGTGCAACGTCATGGTCTGCCTCGCCGTGTGGTGCTGGGGCCGGCTGGGCCCCGGTGCCGCGGGGCTCGCCGTGGTCGTCGGCTGCGTCATGGTGTTCATCACCTCGGGCTTCGAGCACGTGGTCGCGAACATGACGACGTTCTCGCTCGCGCTCTACGGCGACCTGCCGCACGCGACCCTCGCCGAGGCCGCGCGGAACCTGCTCGCCGTCGGGGTGGGCAACACGGTCGGCGGTGCGCTCCTGGTGGGTGCGGCGTACGCGTACGGCGCACGGCCGGTCGACGCCGGGGTGGGCGACGCCGGGACGGGCGACGGTGCGGCCGTCCCGGCGACCGTCGGTGCGACGGCGGCACCGGCGACACCCGGCGCGCCCGCGCCCGCCCGTGCCCTCGCGTCCGTGCCGCGGCCCGTGGCGGCCCGCGCGCGGCGGGGCGACGGCGTGCGTCGCTGACGCCGGGGACACGTCGCGGCCCGCGTGCCGCCCGGCGCCCCCGCGCGGGGCGCACTAGCGTGGTCGTGACCAGGGCGTCCGCGGACGCCGCGGCGCGATCCCGGGAGCAGGCATGAGCACCGCCGACCCGCACCGGCCCGCCGGGGGCCCCGCCCGCGACGGCGGCGACGAGCCGGGCACCGACAGCGGTCGGCACGCCGTCGCCCGGCCGGTCCCGACG
>NZ_JBFTEP010000145.1:0-8576 GCF_047229365.1 Cellulomonas pasadenensis
CCGACGGCCCGCCCGCGGACGCGCCGCGCCACGACGCCCTCCTCGCCGACGGCCGGCACCCCGACGCCGCGGCCGGCGACGAGCGCGCCCCGCGGACCGCCCCCACCGACCGGACCGCCGACCGCATGACCGACCGCCCCGCGCCCGACCGCCCCGCGCCCGCCCGCGACGGGTGGCCGTACCCGGAGCTCGCGATGCTCGCGAAGCGCCGGCGCGCCGTCACGACCCTCGTCTGGGCGCGCGAGCGCCGCGGTCAGCGGTTCACGGCCGTGCTCCTGCCGGACGGCCTCATCGAGCTGCCCGACGGCAGCACCGTCGCGGACCCGGACGAGGCGGCGACGCGCGTCGCGGGCGTCGAGGCCGTCGACGGCTGGCGTGCGTGGCGGCTCGGCGACGGCGGCCCCACGCTCGCGGAGGCGACGGGCACGCTCTGACGCGGTCGCGTCCCGGCCGGGTGCGGTCGGCGCCCGTCAGCCCCACCCGTAGGCCGTGAGCCAGCGGGTGACCTCCGCGTAGAACCGCTCGCGCGCGGGGCGCGCGGACAGGGTCAGGTCGTGCATGCCGCCGGGGATGCGCACGAGCGTGCTGACCGGCCCGAGGTGCACGGTGCGGCGCGCGATGGCCTCGGTGTCGAGGACGACGTCGGCGGAGCGCATGTCGTCGGTCCAGCGCGGGCTGATGAGCGTGCGGGACGACAGCGCGGTCAGCACCGGCACGTCGATCGCGAGGCCGCGCGCGACCGTCGCGTGCCCGGCGATGACGGCCCGCAGCCACCCGGCGCGCACGGGGAACGACGGCGTGGGGCGCCACCGCTCGTCGACGGTCCACTCGCCGCCCGTCGCGGCGGCGATGGTGCGGGCGTAGTAGCCGGGGTCGATGTTGGGCAGGGGCGCGCGCGGCTGGAACCGCGCGATCTGGTGGATCGCCGGCGCGCTGACGTGCCGCGCCACGGCAGACCCCTGCAGCTCGAGCCACGGGCTGTTGAGGACGAGCCCGCTGACCGTGCCGGGGTGCCGCGCCGCCCACAGCGACAGCGTCAGCCCGCCGGTCGAGTGGCCCATGAGGACGACCCGCGCGACGGGGCCGAGCTCGGCCCGCACGCGGCGCAGCGCCGCGGCGATCTCCTCGTCGTAGGTGCGCAGGTCGTCGACGTACCCGGGGGTCTGGTGCGGCCGCAGCGACCGGCCGTACTTGCGCAGGTCGAGCGCGTAGAACGCGGCGCCGAGGCCGTGCCAGTACTGCGCGAGCGGCGCCTGGAAGAAGTAGTCCGACCACCCGTGCACGTACAGCACCGCGCGTGCGGGCCGCAGCGCGGGGTCGGGCACGTGGCGGACGAGCGTGGCGACGACGGGCCCCTCGTCGTCGTCGGCGAGCGGCAGCAGGCGGGCCTCGAACCCGTCGCCGAGCACGTCGGGCGTCCACCGGTCGGCGCGCAGGCCGTCGGACGTCCAGGCGGCCGGCGCGGTGCCTGCGGGCACCTCGGGCGCGGCGGGGACGGGCGCGGCGGACGGCGTGCCCGTCGTCGGCTCCACGTCCACCCCCGTCACGTCCCTCAGGACTCGAGGACGATCTTGCCGAACTGCTCGCCCCGCCACATCCGGCGCAGCGCGTCGGCGGCGCGCGCCAGCGGGTAGGTCGAGTCGACGAGGGGGCGCACGCCGGTCCGCGCGAGGAACGCGAGGACCTGCCCGAGCTCGTCGCGCGTGCCCATCGTCGCGCCGACGACGCTGATCTCCTGGAAGAAGACGCGGGTCAGCGACGCGGGGGCGGGGTCGCCGGAGGTGAGGCCGGCGACGACGACGCGCCCGCCGGGCCGCACCGAGCGCACGGAGTGCTCCCACGTGGCCTTCCCGACGCTGTCGAGGACGACGTCGAACCGTCCGGCGCGCGCCCCGGGCTCGACCGCGGCGGCGGCCCCGAGGGCGAGCGCCCGCTCGCGCCGGCCCGCGTCGCGGCCGGTGACGACCATCTCGAGCCCCGCCGCGGCCCCCAGCTGCACCGCCGCGACCGCCAGCCCGCCGCCGGCGCCCTGCACCAGGACGCGCTGCCCGGGCTGCGCGCCGCCCGACCGGAACAGCATCCGGTAGGCCGTCAGGTACGCGGTCGGCACGCACGCCGCCTCGACCCAGGTCAGCTCGGCGGGCTTCGGCACGACGTTCCACGCGGGCACGGCCACCTGCTCGGCCAGCGTGCCGGGGTACCGCTCGGACAGCAGCGTGCGCGGCTCGTCGGGGTCGACGCCGCGTCCGTCGGGCCCGCCGACGACCGCGTGCACGACGACCTCGCGCCCGTCCGCCGTGACGCCGGCCGCGTCGGTGCCGAGCACCATCGGCAGCTGCTCGGCGCGCAGGCCGACGCCCCGCAGCGACCACAGGTCGTGGTGGTTGAGCGAGGCGGCCCGCACGTCGACGGTCGTCCAGCCGGCGGGCGGGTCGGCGACGACGTCGGGTGCGGGCGCGTCCCCGACGGCCAGGCCCGACAGCGGGTCGTCGGCGGAGAACGCGGTGACGCGGGCGCTCAGCATGCGGCCACGCTAGCGGGGCGGGCGGCGGGGTCGAGCGCGGGGGGCGCGCGGCTAGGGTGTGGGCGGGACGGCGACGGGAGGCGGAGGGCCGTGGCACGGTTGACGAGTGCCGACGTGGCGCGCGAGAGCGGCGTCTCGCGCACGACGGTCAGCTACGTGCTCAACGGCAAGACCGGCGTCGCCATCTCGGAGTCGACCCGGCAGCGCGTCCGGGACACGGCCGCGCGGCTCGGGTACACGCCGTCCGCCGCCGCGCGCGCCCTGCGGTCCGGGCGCAGCGACCTCGTCCTGTGCGTGCTGCCGGACTGGACGGTCGGCCCCGTCATCGACACGCTGCTGGACGACCTGACCACGCGTCTGGCGGACCGCGGCCTGTCCGTCCTGGTGCACCGCAGCCGCGGCTCGCGGCCGCTGTCCGAGCTGTGGCGCGCGGTCACGCCGCGCGTCGTGCTCGGTCTCGGCCCGTTCGCGGAGGAGGACGAGCGCGCGATGCGCCGCGCCGGCATCACGGTGGTGGGCAGCGCGCTGGACGAGGACGCCCACCCGCGGACCTTCTCCGTCCCGCAGGCCCGGATCGGCCGGCTGCAGGTCGAGCACCTCGCCGAGCGCGGCCACCGCGTCGTCGGGTACGCCGCGCCGGGCGACGACCGGCTCGCCGCGTTCGCGGACCGGCGCCTGGCGGGCGTCGTCGAGGGCTGCCGGGTGCTCGGTCTGCCGGCGCCCCGTGTCGAGGTCGTCGGCCTGGACCTGGCGTCGGCGGCCGCCGCCGTGCGCGGCTGGGGCGCGGGTGACGACCCGGTCACGGCCGTGGCCGCGTACAACGACGAGGTGGCGCTGGCCGTCCTGGCCGGGCTGCGGGCCGAGGGGCTGCGCGCACCGCACGACGTCGCGGTGATCGGGGTCGACGACATCCCCGCGGCGCGCTTCGTGGAGCCCGCCCTGACGACGGTCGGGCAGGCCGTGGACGCGCAGGCCCGCTACTTCGTCGACGCCGTCGTCGCCGCGCTGGACGGGACGGCGGAGCCGCCCGCGCAGCCGGACGACGGCCTGCACGTCATCGCCCGCGCCTCGACGTGACGCACCGCGGCCCGGCAGCGCGGGGGCGCTGCCGGGCCGGGGTGGACGTCGTCAGCTGAACGTGAACCAGTTGACGTTCACGAAGTCGGCCGGCTGGCCCGACTCGAACGTCAGGTAGACCGTGTGGGTCCCGGTCGTGCCCTGGATGTTCGCCGGGACGGTCCGCCAGCTCTGCCAGCCGCCGGTGCTCCCGATCGCGAAGCTGCCGATCGACGGGCTGGTGAGGCTGTCGAGCCGCACGTGGACGAGCCCGCTGACCCCGCCCGCCGCCCCGGACGCGACGCGCGCGCTGAACGTCCTGCGCGGCGTGCTGCCGAAGTTGACGTCGTCGAACCGCACGTGCTCGCCGTTGGCGATGCCGGCGATGTTCCGCCCGCCGCCGGTGTCGGTCGTCGCCTCCGTGAAGATGCCGGCCATGCCCGCATACGCCTCGGCCTCGATCCGCGAGGTGGCGTCGACGCCCGTCGACCCGGCGGCCGTGGTGACGGACACCGCGCTGCTCGCGGCCGACCGGTTGCCGGCCGCGTCGTAGGCGCGGACGGCGAAGGAGTAGGCGGTGGACGGCGACAGCCCGGTGACGGTGAACGTGCGGCTCGCTGTCGAGCCGACGAGCGTGCCGTTGCGCAGCACCTCGTACCCCGTGACGCCGACGGCGTCCGTGGACGCCGACCACGTCAGGGTGGTGGCCGACGCGGTCGTGCCGGACGCGGCCAGACCGGTCGGGATCGACGGCGGCGCGGTGTCACCGCCGCCGGCGGACGTGGTGACGGACCGCGCGGTGCTGGCCGCCGACCGGTTGCCGGCCGCGTCGAGCGCCCGGACCGCGAAGGAGTACGTCGTCGACGCGGACAGGCCGGTCGCCGCGTAGCTGGTGCCCGACGCGGTCCCCACGACGGTGCCGTTGCGGAGCACCTCGTAGCCGGTGACCCCGACGTTGTCGCTCGACGCCGTCCACGACAGGTTGGTGGACGACGACGTCGTGCCGGACGCCGTGAGGTTCGCCGGCGTGGACGGTGCCGTGGTGTCCGTCGGGGTCGACGCGTTCGAGCTCGCCACCGAGCGCGCCGGGACGGCGAGGGTGACGCCGTCGGAGAACCGCACCGTGATCGGCGACCCGCTCATGTTGGCGGCCTGGTAGGTGCGGACGCCGTTCTTGACGAACACGGCGTGCAGCGGGGTGTTCGCCGTCACCGACCGGTCGACCGTCCCGAGGTCCGCCAGGTTCTTCAGCCAGTAGAACGTGTGCGCCCGCGACTCGCCCTCCTCGACGGTGTAGGTGTTCGCCTGCGCGCGGAACTGGGACAGCGCCGTGGGTGCGTCCGCGAGCGCCTGGAACTCCCAGATGATGTCCTGCCAGACCGTCGCCGGCCCGCCGTTGTTGCGTTCGAGCTCGGTGAGGTTGCGGCGGACGTACGCCGGGTCGTAGCCGAGGTACAGGTGCCCGGCCGTGCTCGGCAGCAGGTTGATGCCCTGGATCATCTCCGGCTCGGCGCTGAACCACGTCGAGTAGGACCCGCCGTCGCCCCACACCATGCCGACCGTGGAGTGCCCGAACGCCGCCGGGAACGCCTCGTCGTCGGTGTCGAACCAGTAGTTCTCGATGGCCGACGCCTGGGTCGTGTACAGGTAGATGCCCAGGTCGCGGACGGCCTTGTTGCCGGTGACCTGCCCCCACTGGATCAGGCCGCTGGCGAAGTTCATGCCCTCCGACGACGACTCCTGGTTGTTGCCCGCGCCGAACGCCCCGTGCCCGGACGCCCAGTCGTGGCCGGCGTAGATGTCGAAGTCGCGCAGGAACGGGAACCGGGTGTCGCTGCGGTCCCAGTTGGCCGCGTCCTTGATGACCGTGTTCACCATCCCGCCGTACGCGGACTCCGCGGCCCACGACGGGTCGAACTGCGCGACCGTGGCCGCCCCGACGACGTAGTAGCCGTAGTGGAAGTGGTGGTCGTTGAGGTCGGTGTCCGAGCCGTACGAGGCCGGGTAGCCGATGAGGGTGCCCCACGAGGGGTTGTACCAGAACGACCGGGTCGTCTCGCCGGGCGACGCCGTCATCCAGTCGGTCAGCCGCGTCCGCATCGCGCTGACGAGGCTGTCGCGCGCCGCGGTGTTGCCGGTGAGGTTGGCCATGTGCACGACCTGCGCGATGCGCCCGAAGGCCTTGCCGGTCCAGTAGGTGTCCTCGCCGAAGCCCGCGAACGGGTCACCCGACGCGACCTGGGAGATGTACCCGTTCAGCTGCGTGGCGTCCGCGGAGCCCGCGGGGAAGCCGGTGTTGGCGAGCTGCGGCAGGACGCCGTTGAACGTCGCGACCGTCTGGAACTGCGAGCTGCCGACCACGACCCGCATGGGCCCGCGCGGCGACGTGTACGAGTAGGCGCTCGGCGTCACGCCCGCGAGCTGGTCGCGCTGATGCGGGTAGAGCGCGTACACGGTGCCGGTGCCGGAGCCCTGGCGGGCGGTGGTGGTGAACGCGTAGGTGGCCGTCATCCTCGCGGTGGCCTCGTCGTACGACCAGGAGACCTTGGTGCCGGTCACGTGGTTGTGGGCGTACGGCGCGTAGGCGCCGAGGGCGGCGACGCGGTCGGCGTTGCTGCTGCCCGGCGTGGTGGGCAGCACGGCGACCGAGAAGAACGAGCCGCCGTTGAGCGAGGAGCTGATGGTGTTCCCGGAGACCGTCCACGTCGACCCGGTGGGGCCGAACGCCGCGTAGTCGTGACCGTTGATCGTGTAGCCGATGGCGCCGTTGCCCGTGCTCCACACCGTCGGCGCCGCCGTGCCCGTCAGGGTCGCGTTCCCGCCGGTCTTCGTCGCGTAGACGAACGGCAGGCCGTGCCCGAACGTCGTGCGCAGGCTGCTGCTGCCGTTGGTCCACAGCTCGCTGACGGTCCAGTCGGAGTAGCCGTCGACCTTGCCGGCGGCGTCGAGGCCGGCGATGCCGAGGCGGAAGTCCTCGGCGTAGGTGTAGTGGTACTCGCCGACGCCCGTGGAGGTGCCCGAGATGCTCACCGCGGTCGGGTAGCTGACGCCGAGCCCGGAGGTGTACGCGCGGAACGCGAGCGGGTGCGCCATGAGGTTCTCGGAGACGTTCGCGCAGTTGAACTTGCGCCACAGCAGCGAGGTCCACCAGTCGTTGGTCGGGATCGCACCGGCCGGGAAGTTCGCCGTGACGTGCGCGCGCGGGTTGCTCACCGGGGTGTTGTTGCACTCGGTGGGCACGGCGCCGCCGGTGGGCGTGCCCTCGGCGTAGCTGCCCGCGCCGACCGTCACCGCCTCGGCACGCGGCAGGGGCAGCGCGATCGCCTGGACCAGGTACGCCAGCAGCGCGGCGATCGCCACCAGCGCGACGGTGCGCCGGTGGTCCAGGGTGCGGCCCGGGGGAGTGGGTTGTGCGTGAGCAGGCATCCAGGTGTCTCCGTTCGGGACGCCGTGCCGCGTCGACCGTGGTCGGCCGCCGCGACGGGCGCGAGGGCACGGCCGTCCTGCGACGGCCGCTGGGGGAGGGTCGGGGCAGGTCGCCCGCACCGGTGCGTGCGACCTGTCCGTGCTGGGCTGACGGTCGTCAGCCGGTCGTGGCTCGTGCGGGTGCGGGTCCCGCGCCGGCCGAGCTGGGTGGTGAGCCGTCGCCGGTCGTGGCTCCCTCGGCACTGAGGGAGGCGACCGTGGTGACTCGTGTCACTAACGTGCACACAGCGTCGGCCGGAGCGGCGTCGAAGTCAAGAGCGGGTCCACGGCGACGTGCGCGGCGGCGAGCCGGCGGCACGTCCCGGCGCTGTCCGCGGCGCAGCACCACCCCACGGGCCGCGTCACCCGGCCATGCGTACCGGTCAGCGCCGGCGCGCGCCCTCGCGCAGGAACTCCGTGACGAGCCGGCCGACCTGGTCCTCCTCGATGAGGAACCCGTCGTGCCCGTGCGCCGAGCGCACGTACCGCACCGGCCCGGCGCCGGGCACGCCCGCGGCGACGCGCTCCGACTGCGCCGGCGTGAACAACCGGTCGGAGTCGACGGCGACGACGAGCGCCCGCGCGGTGACCTGGGCGAGCGCCGCCTCGACGCCGCCGCGGTCGCGGCCGAGGTCGTGCGTGATCATCGACCGCGTCAGCGCCACGTACGTGTTGGCGTCGAACCGCCGGGCGAGCTTGTCGCCGTGGTGGTCGAGGTAGGACTGCACCGCGAACCGGCCGCCCTCGAGGGGGTCCTCGGCGCCCTGCGGGATGCGGCCGAACCGCTCGTCGAGCTCCGCGGCGGACCGGTACGTCTGGTGGGCGATCTGCCGTGCGATGCCGAGGCCGACGTGGGGGCCGTCGCCGTCGGCGGCGTCGTAGTAGTCGCCGTCGCGGTACCGCGGGTCGGCGAGGATCGCGTTCAGCTGCGTGTGGAAGCCGGCGATCTGGTCGCCGCCGGTCTGCGCGCACGTCGCGATCGCGGCGAACGCCTCGACGCGGTCGGGGGCCGAGGCCGCCCACTCGAGCACGCGCAGCCCGCCCATGGACGCGCCGATGACGAGCGCCCACCGGTCGACGCCGAGCAGGTCCGCGAGGCGCAGCTCGGCGGCGACCTGGTCGCGGACGGTCAGCAGCGGGAACCGGCTGCCCCACGGGCGGCCGTCGGGTGCGGTGGACGCCGGGCCCGTCGAGCCCTGGCAGCCGCCCAGCACGTTGGGCGCGACGACGAAGAAGCGGTCCGTGTCGATCGGCGCGCCGGGTCCGACCATCGACTGCCACCAGCCCGCCGTCGGGTGCCCCTCGCCCGCCGGGCCCGTCACGTGCGAGTCGCCGGTGAGCGCGTGCAGGACGAGCACCGCGTTGCCGCCGTCCTCGTCCAGCTCGCCCCACGTCTCGTACGCGAGCCGCACCGCCGGCAGCCGCCCGCCCGACTCGAGCGCGAACGGCCCGAGGTCGGCGAGGATGTCCGCGGTCGCGAGCGCCGTCGTGGCCATCGGGCCGACGCCCACGACCAGCACGCGGCGGCCGT
>NZ_JBFTEP010000146.1:0-8558 GCF_047229365.1 Cellulomonas pasadenensis
CCCGGCGGGGTCGTCGACCTCGCCTACCGCTTCACGATGGCGGGCGACCTGGTCGCGGAGCTCGTCATCGCGCCGTGGCGCCGGGCGGCGGCGGCCGTCAGCCCGCGGCGCTCGGCAGGCTGTGCCCGGTGTCGTAGGCGGCCGCGGCCGCCCCCGCGCCGTCCGGCGGGGCCGGGGGCTCGGTCATCCCGCGATCGTACTGAGGCGTACGTCCGGGACGGCGCGGCGTCCACGCCCGCCCCGGCGGGCCGTGACCGGGGTGTCGGTGGTCCGTGGTGGGATCGGGCCCGTGACGACCGCAGCGACCACGCGCCTGGTGCCGCCGCCGACCGTCCGCGCGCACGTCGCGGGGGCGTCGGGGCCCGTGCTCGACCCCGAGCAGCGGGACGTCGTCACGCGGGTCGCCGCCGGGACGGACCCGGTCCTGCTCGTCACGGGCGCCCCGGGCACGGGGCGGACGACGGTCGCGCTGGAGGCCGCCGCGGCCGCCGTCGAGGCGGGGCTCGCGCCGGACGACGTGCTCGTGCTCGCCGCGTCGCGGCGTGCCGCGGGCGACCTCCGGGACCGGCTGGCCGTGCGGCTGGGGCGCACGTCGGGCCGGCCGCTCGTGCAGACGCCCGCGGCGGTGGCGTTCGCCGTGCTGCGGGCGCGCGCCGGGGCGCTCGGCGAGCCGACGCCCGTGCTGGTCTCCGGGCCGGAGCAGGACCGCGCGCTGGCGGAGCTGCTCGCCGGCCACGCCGCCGGCGAGGTGCCGGGGCCGGTGTGGCCCGCCGGCGTCCCGGCGGAGGCGCGCACCGCGCGGGCGTTCCGCGACGAGCTGCGGGACCTGCTCATGCGCGCGGCCGAGCGCGGCCTCGCGCCGTCCGACCTCGCGGCGCTCGGCCGCCGGCACCACCGGCCGGCCTGGGTCGCGGCCGCGGCGCTGTACGCGGAGTACCTCGACGTGATGGCGCTCGCGGCGGGCACGCCCGACGCGGGCGAGCGGCTCGACCCCGCCGTCGTGGTCGACGCGGCGGTGGCGGCGCTGCGCGGCTGGGACGCCGAGGTACCGGGCGTGCCGTGCCCGCGCCGCCGGCTCGTCGTCGTCGACGACCACCAGGAGAGCACGGCCGCGACGGCCCGGCTGCTGCGCGCGCTCGCCGACGGCGGCGCGCGCCTGCTGCTGCTCGGCGACCCCGACGTGGCGGTGCAGACCTTCCGCGGAGCCGACCCGGCGCTCGTCGCGCGCGCGACCGTCGACGGGACGGGCACCGGCGAGCTCGGCGCGGAGCACGTCGTCCTGCGCACCGTGTGGCGGCAGACGCCCGCGCTGCGGGCCGTGACCGCCCGCCTGACCGAGCGCATCGGCGCCGTCGGCACGGCCGCGCACCGGCGCGCGCGCACGCCGGACGACGTGCCGGACGGGCCGGCGCCGCGCGTCGCCGTGCTCGCGAGCGGTGCGCAGGAGGCCGCGTGGGTGGCCCACGAGCTGCGCACGGCGCACCTGCGGCGCGGCGTGCCGTGGGACGAGATGGCGGTCGTCGCGCGGTCGGGCGCGCGCGTGACGGTGCTGCGCCGGGCGCTCGCGCAGGCCGGCGTGCCGGTCCGCGTCGTCGGCTCCGACGTGCCGCTGCGCGACGAGCCGGCCGTGCGTCCGCTGCTCGACGCCGTGCGTGTCGCCGTGGGGGAGCCGCTGGACGCCGAGACGGCCGCGCGGCTCGCGTGCTCGCCGCTCGGCGGGCTCGACAGCGTGGGCCTGCGCCGGGTGCGGCGCGCGCTGCGCGCCGAGGAGCTCGCGGGCGGGGGCGGGCGCTCGAGCGACGCCTTGCTCGTCGAGGCGCTGGAGGCGCCCGGGCGGGCGGCGACGCTCGCGCCGCACGTCGCACGGCCCGTCGAGCGGCTCGCCGCGGTGCTCGAGGCGGGACGGCAGGCCGTCGCCGCGCCGGGCGCCGACGTCGAGGCCGTCCTCTGGGCCGTCTGGCACCGTGCCGGGCTGGCCGAGCCCTGGCGCCGCGTCGCGCTGGCGGGGGGCGCCGCGGGCGAGCGCGCCGACCGCGACCTCGACGCCGTCCTCGCGCTGTTCAAGGCCGCCGAGGTGTTCGTCGACCGCAACCCGCAGGCGACGCCGTCGACCTTCGTCGACTGGGTGCTCGCGCAGGACCTGCCGGCGGACTCGCTCGCCGCCAGCTCGCGGGCCGCTGGCGTGAGCGTGCTAACCCCCGCCGGCGCGGCGGGCCGCGCGTGGGACGTGGTGGCGGTCGTCGGGGTGCAGGACGGCGCGTGGCCGGACCTGCGCCTGCGCGACTCCCTGCTGGGGGCGCAGGCGCTCGTCGACGTGGTCGCCGGTCGCACCGCGGACGCGTCGCCCGGCGGTGCGCCGGGCGCCGACCTCGGTGCCGCGCGGGCCGCGGTCCTCGCGGACGAGCTGCGCTCCTTCACCGTCGCGGTGTCCCGCGCGCGGACGCACCTGCTCGTCACCGCCGTGGACGACCAGGACGCGAGCCCGTCGCCGTTCCTCGACCTCGTGCAGCCGCCGCCCGGCGACGGCCCGGACCCGCGGCGCACGTCCGCGCCCGTCCCGCTCGACCTGCGCGGCCTCGTGGCACGTCTGCGCGCAACCCTCGAGCGCACCGCCCGCGAGACCGGCACGCCCGACCCCGCGGCCGCGCGGACGCTCGCCCGGCTGGCCCGCGCCGGCGTCGCCGGTGCCCACCCCGACGCGTGGTTCGGGCTCGCCGCGCCGTCGAGCACCGCACCGCTGTGGGCCGCCGACGAGCGGGTGCCCGTGTCGCCGTCGCGGCTCGAGACCGCGCAGCGGTGCACGCTGCGCTGGGCGCTGGAGTCGGCGGGCGGCACGCCGGCGTCGTCCGCGCTGCAGTCGCTCGGCACGCTCGTGCACGCCATCGCCCAGGAGCACCCGACGGCCGACCGGGCGACGCTCGCGGCGGAGCTGGACCGCCGGTGGCCCGAGCTCGGGCTCGGCGAGGGCTGGCCGTCGGTGGCCGCACGCCGCCGCGCGGACGCGATGGTGGACCGGTTGGCGACCTACCTGCGCACCTCCGGCGAGCCGCTCCTGGTGGAGGCCCCCTTCACGCTCGAGACCGACCGGGCCGTGGTGCGCGGGTCGGTCGACCGCGTCGAGCTGGTGGCCCCGCCGGAGGGCGAGACGGGTGACGCGGCGGGGGACGCGGGTGGCGACCGTCCCACCGTGCGGGTCGTCGACCTGAAGACCGGCTCCCGCGTGCCGACGACGGCGCAGTCCGCCGAGCACGCACAGCTCGGGGCGTACCAGCTCGCGGTGGACGCCGGCGCGGTGCCGGGCCTGCCCGCGGGCGCCGCGAGCACCGGCGCCAGCCTGGTCTACCTGTCCAGCGGCTCGCAGCGCCCGACCGAGCGCCGCCAGGACCCGCTCGGCCCGGAGACCGACGGGCCCAGCTGGGCGCGGGCGCTCGTCGACGAGGTCGCCGACCGCATGGCGGCCTCGGCGTTCGAGGCGCGCACCAACGAGCTCTGCGACCGGTGCCCCGTGCGGCGGGCGTGCCCGCTGCGCGGCGAGGGCGGCCAGGTGGTCGCATGAGCCCGGCGCAGGCGGCCGCCGCACGGGCAGCCGCTGCGCAGGCACCCGGCCGGTCGCCGACCGGGCCGGCGCCCGCGCCCGTGCTCTCCGCCGAGCGGATCGCCGTCCTCGTCGGCCAGCACCCGCCGACGGAGGAGCAGCGCCGCGTCATCGAGGCACCGCTGCGGCCGTCGCTCGTCGTCGCCGGCGCCGGCTCGGGCAAGACGGAGACGATGGCCGGCCGCGTCGTCTGGCTCGTCGCGAACGGGTTCGTCGCGCCGGAGCAGGTCCTCGGTCTCACGTTCACGCGCAAGGCCGCCGGCGAGCTCGCGGAGCGGGTCCGGCGGCGGCTGCGCGCGCTGGCCCGCGCGGCCGCGCGCGAGGGCGTCACGCTCCCGACCGGCGCGGACGTGCTGGACGAGCTCGCGCGTCCGCACGTGTCGACCTACCACGCGTACGCCGCGAGCCTCGTCTCCGACCACGCGCTGCGTCTCGGCGTCGAGCCCGGCGCCCGCCTGCTCGGCGAGGCCGCCCAGTGGCAGCTCGCGGCGCAGGTGGTGGAGTCGTGGACCGAGGACCTCGACACCGCCGCCGCCACGTCGACGGTCGTCGACGCGGTGCTGTCCCTGGCCGGCGCCCTGGACGAGCACCTGCTCGAGCCCGCCGAGGCGCGGGCCCGCGTCGAGGCCCTCGCGGCCGACCTCGCGGCGACCCCCGTCGGCGAGGACCGCCGGGCGCCGCAGGCCAAGGCCCGGGCGCTCGTCGCGTCGCTCGGCGAGCGCGCCCGCGTGCTCGATCTCGTCGCCGACTACCGCGCGCGCAAGCGTGCCGCCGACGCGCTGGACTTCGGCGACCAGGTCGCGCTCGCGGCGCGCATCGCCCGGGACGCGCCCGAGGTCGGCGCCGCCGAGCGCGCCCGCTACCGCGTCGTGCTGCTCGACGAGTACCAGGACACCTCGTACGCGCAGCTGGTGCTGCTCTCCGCGCTCTTCTCCGGAGGCCACCCGGTGACCGCGGTCGGCGACCCGCACCAGTCGATCTACGGGTGGCGGGGCGCCAGCCCCGCCGGCCTCGCGCGGTTCCCGGAGATGTTCCCGGTGGTCGAGCCCGACGCGCGTGGTCGCGGGGCCCGCCGGGAGCACCGTCGTCCCGCCGACGTGGTCCAGCTGTCGACCTCGTGGCGCAACGACGTCGCGGTGCTCGCCGCGGCCAACCACGTCGCGGCGCCGCTGCGGGACGCCGGCGCGCGCGTCGACGTGCCCGAGCTGCGCGCCCGCCCCGGTGCGGGCGAGGGCACGGTGCTCGCGGCCGTCACGACCACCGTCGAGGAGGAGGCGGCGACCGTCGCGGCGTTCGTCGCCGAGCAGTGGCGTCCCGGCAGCCACCCCGCCGGCCGCCGGACCGCGGCCGTGCTGTGCCGCAAGCGCTCGCAGTTCGAGCCGCTGCGCCGTGCGCTGCGTGCCGAGGGGCTGCCGGTCGAGGTCGTCGGCCTCGGCGGTCTGCTCGCCGCGCCCGAGGTCGTCGACCTGGTCGCCGTCCTGCAGGCGGCGCACGACCCGACGCGCGGGGACGCGCTCGTGCGGCTCCTCACGGGCGCGCGCACACGGCTCGGCGCGGCGGACCTGCACGCGCTCGGCGACTGGGCGCGGCAGGGTGCGCGCACGCAGGGCGCCCGCGACCCGCGGGGCGGAGGCGTGGAGGCCGACGTCGTCGACGAGCGCAGCCTCGTCGACGCGCTCGACGACCTGCCGCCCGAGAGGTGGCGCAGCCCGGCGGGCCGCGCCCTGACACCCGTCGGCCGCGCCCGCCTGCGCGAGCTCGCCGGCGTGCTGCGTGCCGTGCGCACCCACCAGGGCCTGTCCCTGCCCGAGCTCGTGAACGAGGCCGAGCGGCTGCTCGGCCTCGACATCGAGGTGCAGGCCCGGCCCGACGGGGACCCCGGCCGTGCCCGCGCCAACCTCGACGCGTTCGCCGACGTCGTCGCGGACTTCGCGCGCGGCGCCGACCGGCCCAGCCTCGGCGCGCTGCTCGCGTGGCTCGAGGCCGCCGACGCGCGGGAGGACGGGCTCGAGCTGCCCGTCGCCGAGCCCGACCCCGACGCGGTGCAGCTCATGACCGTGCACGCCTCCAAGGGCCTGGAGTGGGACGTCGTCGCCGTCGCCGGGATGGTCGACGGCGGTCTGCCCGCCACGCCGATGCTCGGGCCGGACGGGCCCAAGGACTCCGGCTGGCTCACCGGGCTCGGCGTGCTGCCCTACCCGTTGCGCGGCGACGCGGACGACCTGCCCCGGCTCGAGTGCGCGGGGGCCGCCGACGCCAAGGAGCTCGCCGAGCGCCTCACGCGCTTCACCCACGACGCGGGCGAGCACGAGGTGGCGGAGGAACGGCGTCTGGCGTACGTCGCCGTGACCCGGGCGCGCGACCGCCTGCTCCTCACGGCCGCGCGGTGGGCCGACGCGAAGTCACCCCGCCGCGTCTCGCCGTTCCTCACCGACCTCGTCGACGCCGGCCTCGCCGCCGTGCAGGCGTGGGCGGACGAGCCCGCCCCCGACGAGACGAACCCGCGCGCCGCGCTCGCCGAGACGGCGGTGTGGCCCGCGGACCCGTTCGCCCGCGACGGCGCGGCACCCCGCCGGCCCGCCGTCGAGGCCGCCGCCGCGGCCGTGCTGACCGCGCTCGCCGCGCCGGCGCCCGACCGGACCGTGCCCGACCGGACCGTGCCCGACCGGCCCGTGCCCGACCGGCCCGTGCCCGACCGGCCCGCCGGCGACGACGGCGCGGACGACGCCCCGGACGACTGGGACGCGCTCGCCGACCGTCTGCTGGCGGAGCAGGCCGAGCGGCGCGGCGGCGACGCGCGCGTCGCCCTGCCCGCACACCTCTCGGCCTCGTCGCTGGTGCGGCTCGACGCGGACCCCGCCGACTTCGCGCTCGGCCTGCGCCGGCCGGTCCCGCGCGAGCCGTCCCGACAGGCGCGGCGCGGCACCGCGTTCCACGCCTGGGTGGAGGCGTGGTACGGCAGCGCGGCCCTCGTCGACCTCGACGACCTGCCCGGCGCCGACGACGACTCGCTGCCCGTGGACGCCGACCAGGCGGAGCTGCGCGCGGCGTTCCTGCGCACCCCGTGGGCGCACCGCACGCCCGTCGCCGTCGAGGTGGACGTGGAGACGACCATCGGCGGGTACGTGCTGCGGTCGCGGATCGACGCGGTGTTCGCGGACCCCGACCGGCCGGACGACGCGGGGGCGGTCGTCGTCGTCGACTGGAAGACGGGCGCACCGCCGACCGACCGCGCCGAGCGGGACTCGCGGGCCCTGCAGCTGGCCGTGTACCGGTTGGCGTGGGCGCGCTGGACCGGCACGGACCCCGCCCTCGTCCGCGCCGCGTTCTGCTACGTCGGCGCCGGGGTGACCGTCGCGCCCGACCGCCTGCCCGAGGAGGACGAGATCGCGGCGCTCCTGGCCGCGGCCGCGCCCGTGCCCGGGCGTACCGCCGACGCGGACGGTGCCGCCGACGCGGCCGCTGGGCCCGGTGCCGCCCGTGCCTGACGCCGGGGCGTGCGGGGCGTCAGAGCGCCGCGGCGGCCTCGTCCTCGACGCGCGTGTGCTCGTCGAGGTCGCGGAGCATCTCCACGGCGTCGTCGACGACGTCACGGCGCCCCGTCCGCACGCCGTGCAGCAGCCACCGTGCCAGCGCCAGCTCGCCCGCCAGCATGGCGCGGTCCGCCAGGTGCGGGTCGGTGAGCTCGGTGCGGCGCAGCAGGTAGGCCTCGAGGATCGACTCGACCGCGTCCTGCGGCGCGGCCACGAGCAGCCACGACAGGTCGTCCGCGGGGTCGGCGACCATCGCGCCGCCCCAGTCGAGCACCCCCGCGACCGCGCCCTCGGCGACGAGCACGTGCGCGCTCGTGAGGTCGCCGTGGACGACGGTCGGCCGGAAGCGCCACAGCGCGACGTCCTCGAGCATCTCCTCCCAGCGGCGCAGGAGCGTCGGCGGGACCAGACCCGTCCGGGCGGCCTCGTCGACCTCGGCCTGGCGCCGCTCGCGGTACCCGGCCGCGTCGTACACGGGCAGGCCGGCGTCCTCGACCACGGCGGTCGGCAGCTCGTGCACCGCGGCGACCGCACGGCCGACGGACGCCGCCAGGCCGGGGCCGGGGCGGAGCGTCTCGAGCCGCAGCGGCTGTCCGACGACCTCGCGGTGGACGCACGCGCGGCCGCCCTCGGGCAGGTGCGCGAAACCCGCCGGTCGCGGCACGGCGAACGGCAGCCGGCCCTCGTCGACGTGCGGCGCCAGCGCGTCGAGCAGCGCGACCTCCGCCTCGAGCGCGGCGCCCGCGCCGGCGTGCTGCGGTGCCCGGACCACCCAGCGCCGACGCACGGAGTCGACGACCACGGCCACGTCGAAGTCGTTGCCCGCGGCGGCGGGCCGACGCACGTCGTACGCGTCGAGGCCGGGGATCGCGACGGTCGCGAGGGCGGCGAGGGCGAGGGGCGAACGGCTCACGCCGCCAGCGTAGGCGCGCGGGGCGTGTCCGCCGTGGCGCCGCCCGGGCGTGTTGGACGTCCGATTCGTCCGCCGGGCGCACCCGTGGGCGGGTCGGCACGCCCGGCGACCGGCACGGGCCGCGCGTAGCGTGACGGGGTGACGCCCGACCTCCTCGCCGACCTCCCGCTCGCCCGCAGCCGCACGGACCGCGCGGCCCTGCTGCGCACGGCCCCGGACGCGGTGCCCGCCGCGCTCGCCGACCCCCGCACGCAGGTGCTCGTGGTGCGCGACGGCGGCGTCCGCACGGACGGCCCCGCGCACGTGCGCTGGTACACGGCCGACGAGGCGCAGGCGGAGGCCACGGCGGTGCTCGGTGCCGACGGCGCGCCCGCCGACGCCTGGCTCCTGCTCGGCGCGGAGGACGACGGCGCGCGCGTCCTCGCGCTCCGCCTGCCCGACCGGGCACCCCTGCCGGCGGGCGGCGCCCCCGCCGACGCGGCCGTGCACCAGACTCTTATACACATCTCCGAGCCCA
>NZ_JBFTEP010000147.1:0-8496 GCF_047229365.1 Cellulomonas pasadenensis
CCCGTGGCGGCCGACGCCGCCGCACCCGCCGGGCCGGCCCCGGCGGGGCGCTCCCGCGCCGAGGGGATCGCGCGGTCGACGACGCTCGTCGGGCTCGTCATCCTGCTCGCCGGCGTCGTGACGCGCGGTCTCGCCGCGGGACGCTGGCCGACGGCCAACATGTACGAGTTCGCGGTCGTCGGCGTGCTCGTCGCCGTCGCCGTCCTGGTGGTCGTGCAGCGCCGCCGGACCATCGCGTTCCTCGGCGTGCTCGTGATGGGCATCGCGGTGCTCGGCCTCGCGCTGGCGCTCCTCGTGTTCCACGTGCAGGCCGACGAGGTGCAGCCGGCGCTGCAGAGCTACTGGCTCGTCCTGCACGTCGGCGTGGCCATCCTCGCGACCGGCGTGTTCACCGTCGCGTTCGGCACGGCCGTGCTCCAGGTCCTGCGGGACGCGCGGGCGACCGGCCGCTCGCACCTGACGACGCCGTGGCGCGGCGGCGACGGCCTGCGCCGGTGGCTCGCGCCGCTCGCCGTCACCGGGCCGCGGTTCGCGTGGCTCGAGCAGGTGCCCGACGCGCGCCGGCTCGAGGCGCTGTCGTTCCGCCTCAACGCCGTGGCGTTCGTGCTCTGGACGTTCACCCTCATCGGCGGCGCCATCTGGGCGGAGCACGCGTGGGGCCGCTACTGGGGCTGGGACCCCAAGGAGGTCGGCACGTTCGTCGCGTGGGTCGTCTACGCCGCCTACCTGCACGCCCGCACGACGCGCGGCTGGAGCGGGCGCCGCGCCGCCTACTTCGTCTACGTCGGGTACGCGGTCGTGCTGGCGAACTTCACGGTCATCAACCTGCTGGTCGACGGCAAGCACTCGTACTCGGGGCTCTGACGGCCCGGACGCCGCACGTGGCTGCACGGCTGCCCCGCGCGCGGGGCCCGCGACGTCACGTGGGCGTGGGGTCGCCTCCCGCGGCGTCGTCGGCCTCGGCCCCGTCCGCGGGCCCGCCGGACTCGCGCTCACGACGGCGGCGCTCCTGGTCCAGCCGGCGGAGGAACTCCGGGTCGTCGTCCGGGGCGACGGGACGCGTGGGTCGGCGCCGGGCGGGGCCGGCGCCGTCGCCGCCGCGTCGCAGCACCAGCCAGGTGACGGGCCCGACGAGCGGCACGAGGACGACGAGGGCGAGCCACAGGGGTGTGGGCAGGCCGCGGCGCGTGCGCTCGTCGCTGCGCAGCACGTCGATCACGCAGTAGATCGCCAGCGCGAGGGCCACGAGGTAGGGCAGGTACCTGAGCACCCGTTCAGCGTAGACGCGGTCCGGCGCGACGCCGTCCCGAGCGCGGGACGGGCGAGCCGCGAGGGTCCTGCGCGGGCGGGACCCGTGCCCCGACGGCGCCCGCGGCGACCTACGCTGGTGGTGTGCCCGTCCTCGTCTACTCC
Source organism: Cellulomonas pasadenensis (assembly GCF_047229365.1). Taxonomy (NCBI): domain Bacteria; kingdom Bacillati; phylum Actinomycetota; class Actinomycetes; order Micrococcales; family Cellulomonadaceae; genus Cellulomonas; species Cellulomonas pasadenensis. Next base: position 1,414 of record NZ_JBFTEP010000147.1, read on the forward strand.
GTGCTGCGTCTCGCCCTGTTCGCCGTCACCACCGCGGTCCTGTGGTGGGCGGGCATGCGGTCGTGGCTGGCGCCGCTGCTCGCCGCGTTCCTGGCGTGGGGGCTGTCGTACGTGCTGCTGGCGGGCCCGCGGGACGCCGCGGCGCTGCACCTGGCGCAGCGGGCGGAGCAGCGCCGGGCCGGGCGGGCGACGGGTCGCGCGGCCGACGACGCGGCGGCCGAGGACGCCGTCGTCGAGGCGGCCGACGCGGACCCCGGGACCGACGGCACCGGCACAGCGGCGCGTCGCGACCCGGCCTGAGCCGCCGGGACCGCCGGCGCCGGGACGTCAGACCGCGAGACCCAGCCCGAGCAGCACGCCGAGCCCCAGCTCGAGCGCACCCGTGCCGCCGAGCACGGGCACGAGCGCCCGCCCCCGCGCCCCGAGCAGGACGACCACGGCCAGCACGATCGCGGGCGCGAGCAGGACCAGCGAGACGATGGCCCACCCGTTCGCCAGCGCGCACACCCCGGCGAGCAGCACGGGCAGGACGACGAGCACGGCGTAGACGCGGCGCGCACGGTGCTCGCCGAGCCGCACGGCGAGCGTCCGCTTGCCGACGAGTGCGTCCGTCGGCACGTCGCGCAGGTTGTTGGCCATGAGCAGCGCGCAGGCGAGGAGCCCGATCGCGACGGCTCCCACCCAGGCCGGCCACGACAGGCGGCCGGCCTGCGTGTACGTCGTGCCGAGCGTGGCGACGAGGCCGAAGAACACGAACACCCCGACCTCGCCGAGCCCGCGGTAGCCGTAGGGGCTGCGCCCGCCGGTGTACGTCCACGCCGCGACGACGGCGAGCGCGCCGACGGCGAGCATCCACCACTCGCCGGTGAGCGCGACGAGCCACGTGCCGAGCACGGCGGCGACGCCGAACGCGGCGAACGCGGCGGCGCGCACCTGCCCCGGCCGGGCCGCGCCGGACGCGGTCAGACGCATCGGACCCACGCGGTCCACGTCGGTGCCGCGGACGCCGTCGGAGTAGTCGTTGGCGTAGTTGACGCCCACCTGCAGGGCGAGCGCGACGCCCGCCGCCAGGAGCGCGCGGCCGATCCGGGCGTCGCCGAGCTGGGCGGCCGCGCCCGTGCCGACGAGCACGGGGGCGACCGCGGCGGGCAGCGTGCGCGGACGTGCGCCGGCGATCCAGTCGGACGTCGTGGCCATCGTGCTCCTGCGGGTGCGCGGGCCGGCGGCCCGGGTGGACGGGGAGGGGGACGACGTCGTCGTCAGGACGCGCCGGGGCGCGGCGGGTGCTGCGTCATGAGCGCGGTCGCGGTGCGGGCGACCGCGCGCCGGTCGGGCTTGCCGGGGCCGCGCAGCGGGAGCGCCTCGACGACGAGCACCTGCCGCGGCGCGCTGGCGGGGCCGAGCGCGGCGGCCACCGACGACCGCAGCTCCGTGAGCGACGGCTGCGCGCCGCCCTCGGTGACGACGACGGCGACGACCGACTGCCCCCAGTGCTGGTCCGGCACCCCGACCACGCACACCTCGCGCACGAGAGGGTGCGCGGCGACGACCGTCTCGACGGCGAGCGGGTCCACCTTGACGCCGCCGGTGACGAGCACGTCGTCGAGCCGGCCGAGCACGTGCAGGAGACCCCGGTCGAACCGTCCCCGGTCGGCGGTGCGCAGCCAGCGGCGCCCGCCGACGTCGACGAACGTCGTCGCGTCGAGGTCGGGCCGGCCGAGGTAGCCGGCCGCGAGCACCGGCCCCGTGAGGGACACGCGCTGCTCGGCGTCGACGGCGATCTCGACGCCGTCGAGCGGCCGGCCGTCGTACACGCAGCCGCCGCACGTCTCGGTCATGCCGTAGGTCGTGACGACGCGGACGCCGGCCTCGCGGGCGCGGGCGAGCAGCGTGGGGGAGGACGCCGCACCGCCCACGAGCACGGCGTCGAGCGAGCGGGCCGCCGCGGTGGCGTCGGGGTCCTCGAGCACGCGCAGCAGCTGCGTCGGCACGAGCGACGTGCGGTGCGGCCCCTCGGTGGCGCGCAGGCGGGCGACGGCGTCGGTGAACAGCGCCGGGCGGAACGGCCCGTCGGCGATCGTGGTCAGCTCCCGGCCGGCGAGGAGGGACCGGACGACGACCTGCAGGCCCGCGACGTGGTGCACGGGCAGCGCGAGCAGCCACGACCCGCGGCCGCCGAGGCGGGCGGCGGTGGCGTCCGCGGACGCGCGCAGGGCGTCGGCGGTGAGCATGACGTCCCGCGGGCGGCCGGTCGACCCGGACGTCCGCACCACGACCGCGACGCCGTCCGGGACGCGCGCGGCGCCTCCGGTGCCCGCGCCCACGGGGTCGTGCGGGTCGAGCGCGCGGACCGCGGGGCCGTCGCCGGCGAGGGCCGCGGGCAGCGATGCCTGGAGGGACCCCGCGTGCGCGGGGACGTCGCGCAGCGGTCGGTCCACGCGCCCAGCCTAGGCCGGGGTGGCTCCCCGGTCCCGCGTGCCGTCGGGCGTAGGGTGTCGCGCGGTCCCGGCGCACCCGCCCGGACGGCCCCGGGGCGCGGCGCCCGGACGTCGTGGCGGGGGCCCGCGGGGGGACCGGGACGACGCGGCGCGGGGCCGCCCGAGGATCGGAGCACGCATGGCACGCACGACGGCGACGGCACCGGCCCGCACGGCTCGGACCGGCGCGGCGAGGACCGCACGGTCGCGCGCGGCGGCCCTCCTCGCGGTGGGCGTGTCGCTCGCGGTCGCGGCGTGCGGGAGCCCGGCGACCACGACGCCGGACCCCGTCGTGGAGACGGAGCGTCCCGTGATCGCGCCCGCCAAGGCCCCGGTGCCCGCGCCCGAGGTGCCGCCCACGTGGCCCCTCACGGGCGTCGCGGGAGCGCCGGACGCGCGCCCCGCGCTCGCCGTGAAGATCGAGAACACCGCGGTCGCCCGGCCCCAGTCGGGCCTCGAGCAGGCCGACGTCGTCTGGGAGACGGTCGTCGAGTTCGAGGTGTCGCGGCTCATCGCCGTCTACCACTCGCAGGTGCCGGACGAGGTGGGGCCGATCCGCTCGGTGCGGCCGATGGACCCGCTGGTGCTCGCGCCGACGGCCGGCATGCTCGTCTACTCGGGCGGGCAGCCGGGCATCCTCGACCTCGTCGCCGACTCGGGCCTGCAGACGGTCTCGCACGACGCGGGCGCGCCGGGCCTGTACCGCGTGCGCGGCCGGTCCGCGCCGCACAACGTCTACGGCAGCCCGGCCACGTGGTGGGGCATCGCCGAGCCGGGGCGTACGGCACCGGCCGAGCAGTTCGCGTTCGCCCGCCGGCCGGAGCAGGCGGCCGCGGTCGCCGCGGGCACGCCGGCCACGCGGCTCGCCTTCCGCCTGTCGGGTCAGTCGAACCCGTCGTGGACGTGGGACGAGGGCACGGGCACGTGGCTGCGGTACGAGGGCTCCGCGCCCGCGAACGCCGCGACGGGTGCGCAGCTGTCGGCCGTCAACGTCGTCGCCGTCACGGCCCCGCACCCGAACTCGCCGTTCGGCGCGCAGGGCGGCGCGCCGGTGCCGACCTACGAGCTCGTGGGCGAGGGCGACGCGGTCGTCGCCACGGGCGGGCGGTCCGTGGCCGTGCGCTGGCGCAAGGACGCCGCGGACCAGCCGCTGCGGCTGTTCCACGCGGACGGCTCCGAGGCGCGCCTCGCACCGGGGAACACGTGGGTCGAGCTCGTGCCCGCCGGCACCGGGTCGTTCACGGTCTCCTGACGTCCGCGCCGCCCGCGGTGGTCCGGGTCGGCGCCCCGACCGGCGGCAGACCCCGGGCGGACGACCGGTCCGCGGCGTGGTCCTCCGGGAGGACGGCGGGACACCCGGGGACCCACCCCGCGTGCGCCCGGACGAGACCTCGGGACGACGCGTGCGGGCCCCGGCCCGGCGGACGCTGGGTCCATGGCCACCACCGCCCCGCACCGCTTCCCGTCCCCCCGTCCCGCGCCCCGCCTCGCGCCGCGCGACCGCCGCCCGGGCCCGTCCGCCCGGGACTCCCACGACGTGCGCTCCGCCGTCGCGGTCGTCCTCGCCGGGCTCGTGCTCGTCGCGCTGCTCGTCGGCGGGGGCGCCGTCCTGGCGACGCTCGTCGACCTCGCGTCCTGGGCCTCCGAGGGCTGACCCGCCCCCCGACAACGGTTCCGCGCGGCGTCCGCCGCCTCTCAGTAGGCGTACGGGAACCCGGACCAGTCCGGGTCGCGCCGCTGCAGGAACGCGTCGCGCCCCTCGACGGCCTCGTCGGTCATGTACGCCAGCCGCGTCGCCTCGCCGGCGAAGACCTGCTGGCCCGCGAGCCCGTCGTCCGCCAGGTTGAACGCGAACTTGAGCATCCGGATCGCCTGCGGCGACTTCGTCGCGACGACCCGGGCGTACTCCAGCCCCGCCTCCTCGATCCGCGCGTGGTCGACGACGTCGTTCACGGCGCCCCACGCGTACGCCTGCTCGGCGGAGTACTCCCGTGCGAGGAAGAAGATCTCCCGCGCCCGCTTCTGCCCCACCTGCCGCGCGAGCAGCGCGGACCCGTACCCGCCGTCGAACGAGCCGACGTTCGCGTCGGTCTGCATGAACCGCGCGTGCTCGCGGCTCGCGATGGTGAGGTCCGCGACGACGTGCAGCGAGTGCCCGCCGCCCGCGGCCCAGCCGTTCACGAGCGCGACGACGACCTTCGGCATGGTCCGCACGAGCCGCTGCACCTCCAGGACGTGCAGCCGGCCCGCGCGCGCCGGGTCGATGGCCTCGGCGGTCTCGCCCTCGGCGTACCGGTAGCCGTCGCGCCCGCGGATGCGCTGGTCGCCGCCGGAGCAGAACGACCAGACGCCGTCCTTGGGGCTGGGGCCGTTGCCGGTGAGCAGGACGGTGCCCACGTCGGACGTCGTGCGCGCGTGCTCGAGCACGGCGTACAGCTCGTCGACCGTGTGCGGGCGGAACGCGTTGCGCACCTCGGGCCGGTCGAACGCGACGCGGACCACGGGCAGGTCCCGCGCGGTCGCACCGGCGGCGGCCTCGGCCGGGGTGGGGCGCGCGTGGCCGCGGTGGTAGGTGATGTCGGTGAGGTGCTCGAACCCCTCGACGGTGCGCCAGCGCGCGGGGTCGAAGGTGTCGGAGACGCGTGCCGGCAGGGGTGCCGGGGAGGCCGGTGCGGTCACCCGGCCACCCTAGCCGCGCGGCGCCGCACGTCCGGCGGCGGTCCCGGCGGCCACCTAGCCTGGGCGGATGCCGACGGGTCCCGACGACGTGCGCGTGTGGTCCGTCCCGCTGCGCACCCGCTTCCGCGGCCTCGTCCGCCGCGACGGGGTGCTGCTGCGCGGCGACGCGGGGTGGGCGGAGTTCAGCCCGTTCTGGGACTACGACGACGCCGCGGCCGTGCGCTGGTGGCGCGCGGCGCGCGAGGCCGCGGACGAGGGCTGGCCCGCGGCGGTGCGCACGCACGTGCCGGTCAACGTGACCGTCCCCGCGGTCGGGCCCGAGCACGCGCACCGGATCGTCACGGGCTCGCGCGGCTGCCGCACCGCCAAGGTCAAGGTCGCCGAGCCGGGGCAGGACCCGCGCGAGGACGAGGCGCGGCTCGAGGCCGTGCGCGACGCCCTCGGCCCGGACGGCGCGATCCGCGTGGACGCCAACACGGCCTGGGACGTCGACACCGCGGCCGCGCGGCTCGCCGCGCTCGACCGCGCAGCCGGCGGCCTGCAGTACGCCGAGCAGCCCGTGCCGGGCGTCGACGACCTCGCGGCGCTGCGCCGGCGCACGCACGTGCCGATCGCCGCCGACGAGGCCGTGCGCCGCTCCGACGACCCGCTCGCGGTCGCGCGCCGGCACGCCGCCGACGTCGTCGTGCTCAAGGTGCAGCCGCTCGGCGGGGTGCGCGCGTGCCTGCGGCTGGCCGAGCAGCTGGGCCTGCCGGTCGTCGTGTCGTCGGCGCTGGAGACGTCCGTGGGGCTGGCGGCGGGCCTCGCGCTCGCGGCCGCGCTGCCGGAGCTGCCCTACGCGTGCGGGCTCGCGACCGCCCAGCTGCTGGCGGCCGACCTCGTCGACGACCCGCTGCTGCCGCGCGACGGAGCGATCGAGGTCCGCCGCCCCGCGCCGGCGCCGCACCTCGTCGCCGCGGCCGCCGCCGACCTCGGCCTGACGGCCCGCTGGGAGGGCCGCCTCGCCGCCGTCCGGGCCGCGCGGTGACGGGTCCGCGGGTCGGCGGCACCGCTCCGCACCGGGCGCAGGCGTGAGCGGGGCTGGGGCATGATGACGGCCGTGACGCCCGGCCCCGACGACGCCCCCCGCACCGCCCCACGCCCGGGGCCGCCGTCGGCGGAGGCGGCGCGCGTCCTCGTGCAGGCGCTCGCGGCCCTCGGCGTGCGGGACGTCGTGCTGGCGCCCGGGTCACGCAGCGCCCCCCTCGCGTACGCGCTCGCGGACGCCGCCCGCCCCGACGAGGAGCGGCCGTCCGGCGCCCCGGCGCTGCGCCTGCACGTGCGCATCGACGAGCGCGACGCCGGCTTCCTCGCGCTCGGGCTCGCGAAGGCGTCGGGCCACCCCGCCCGCGCCGGCGAGCCCGTGCCGGCGGGCCCCCGGCCCGTCGCGGTGGTGACGACGTCGGGCACCGCCGTCGCGAACCTGCACCCCGCCGTGCTCGAGGCGCACCACGCCGGCCTCCCGCTGGTCCTGCTCACGGCCGACCGCCCGCACGAGCTGCGGGGCACCGGCGCCAACCAGACGACCGAGCAGGCCCGCCTGTTCGGCGAGGCCGTGCGCCTCGCCGTCGACGTGCCGGCGCCGACGGGCCGCCCGGGCGAGGACCGCGACCTGCGCCGGGTCGTCTCGCGCGCCGTGGCGGCCGCCACCGGGGCGCGCTCCGGCGACCCCGGTCCGGTGCACCTCGACCTCGCCTACCGCGACCCGCTGGTGCCCGACGACGCGCCGTGGCCCGTGCCCGCCGAGGCCGGGCTGTCGCACGTCGCGGCCCGGCACGTGCCCGCGGAGCCGGCGGACCTCGTCACCGGCGTCCTGCCCGTCGTGGCGGCCGCCGAGCCCGCCGACCCGTCCGGGCGGCCCGCGCGCCGCGCCCGCGGACCCGTGCCG
>NZ_JBFTEP010000148.1:0-8478 GCF_047229365.1 Cellulomonas pasadenensis
GCCGGGGTGCGCGTCCCCATGGACGCCGCCGGCGAGGGCTGGTGGCGCGCCGACGTCCGCCTGCCGCACGGCACCGACTACGCGTTCGCGCTCGACGGGGGCCCGGCGCGACCCGACCCGCGGGCGGCGTGGCTGCCCGACGGCGTGCACGGCCCGGCGCGCGTGTTCGACGCCGACCGGTTCGCGTGGACGGACGACGGCTGGAGCGGCGTCGACGTGCGCGGCAAGGTGGTCTACGAGCTGCACGCCGGCACGTTCACCGACGGCGGCACCCTCACGTCGGCGATCGAGCGGCTCGACCACCTCGTCTCGCTGGGCGTGGACGTGGTGGAGCTGCTGCCGGTCGCCGCCTTCAACGGGCGGCACGGCTGGGGCTACGACGGCGTCGCGCTGTGGGCGGTGCACGAGCCGTACGGCGGCCCCGAGGCGCTGCAGGCGTTCGTCGACGCGGCCCACGCCCGCGGGCTGGCCGTCTGCCTCGACGTCGTGCACAACCACCTGGGCCCGTCCGGCAACTACCTGCACGAGTTCGGTCCGTACTTCACCGAGGAGCACCACACGCCCTGGGGCGCCGCGATCAACCTCGACCAGGACGGCGCGGAGCACGTGCGGCGGTGGATCGTCGACAGCGTGCTGCGCTGGGCGCGCGACTTCCACGTCGACGCGTTCCGCCTCGACGCCGTGCACGCGCTGGTCGACGAGTCCGAGCGGCACGTGCTCGCGCAGCTGTCCGACGAGGTCGCCGCGCTGTCGGCCGAGCTCGGCCGCCCGCTGTCCCTCGTCGCGGAGACCGACCTCAACGACGTGGTCTCGGTGACGCCCACGTCCGAGGGCGGCTGGGGCATGACGGGCCAGTGGGCCGACGACGTGCACCACAGCGTCCACGCGCTCGTCACGGGCGAGCGGCACGGCTACTACGTCGACTTCGGCTCGCCGGAGACCCTGCGCACCGCGCTGACCGGCGCGTTCGTGCACACCGGCGACCTGTCGACGTTCCGCGGCGAGCCGTGGGGCCGGCCCGTGCCGGACGACGTCGACGGGCACCGGTTCGTCGTCTTCGACGCCAACCACGACCAGGTCGGCAACCGCGCGCTCGGCGACCGGCCGTCGTCCCGCGTGGACGCCGGCGGGCTCGCGGCCCAGGCGGCGCTCGTGCTCCTCTCCCCCTTCACGCCCCTGCTGTTCATGGGCGAGGAGTGGGGGGCGCGCACGCCGTGGATGTACTTCACCGACCACCCCGAGCCGGAGCTCGCCGAGGCGGTCCGCGAGGGGCGCACCCAGGAGTTCGGCGGGCACGGCTGGGAGGACCTGTACGGCGGCGAGATCGAGGTGCCCGACCCGGGCGACCCGGCGACGTTCGAGCGCAGCCGCCTGGACTGGTCGGAGCCGACCCGCCCCGAGCACGCGCGGCTGCTCGACTGGTACCGCGAGCTCGTGGCGCTGCGCCGGCAGGTGCCGGACCTCGCGTCCGGCGACCGGTCGCGGACCGCCCTGGACGTGCACGCCGTCGAGGGGGCGGGCGACGGCCCGTGGCAGGGGGCGCTCGTCCTGCACCGCGGCGACGCGCGGGTCGTGCTCAACCTCGCGCACGAGCCGGCCGCCGTGCCGGTGCCGCTGTCCGCGCCCGTCGAGGTCCGCGCGGCGTGGGACGGCGGGGTCGTCCAGCCGCCGGAGCACGCGGACGGACCGGTCGTCGTCGAGGTGCCGGCGCGCAGCGTCGTCGTCCTCGCCTGACGGCCGGTCCGGGCCGACGCCCGGCGGACCGACGCCCGCACCGACGCGCAGGGGCCCGCAGCCACCGGCTGCGGGCCCCTGCGGCGTGCGTGGCGTGCGACCTCAGGCGGCCGGGCGCTCCGCGGCGAGCGCCGCGCCCTCGGCGGCGAGCGCGCCCAGGCGGGACAGGGCGCGGTAGTACTTCTTGCGGTAGCCGCCGCGCAGCATCTCCGGCGTGAACAGGTCGAGCCCGGAGTCGGTGACGCCCTCGCGGGCCACGAGCACCGGCACGTCGCGGTCGTAGAGGCGGTCGACGAGGACGACGAGGCGCAGCGCGACGTCCTGCCGGTCGACGGGGTTGACGCCCGTGAGCGCGACCAGTCCCACGCCGTCGAGGAGGGCGCCGTAGCGGCTGGGGTGCACGCGCGACAGGTGCTCGAGCAGGGCGCCCAGGTCGTCGAGGGTCGCGTCGTCGCGGGCGCCGACGACGTCCCGCAGCCGCGCGTCCGGCACGGTGGCGGCGTGGGTCGTCGCGGCGCGGTGGCGGTGGTCCTCGCCGTCGATGCGCAGCACCTCGAACCGGGCGGCGAGCGCCTGGATCTCGCGCAGGAAGTCCTCCGCGGCGAACCGGCCCTCGCCGAGCGACTCCGGCAGGGTGTTCGACGTGGCCGCGAGCGCGACGCCGCGGTCGGCGAGCTCGCGCAGCAGGCGGGACATGAGGACGGTGTCGCCGGGGTCGTCGAGCTCGAACTCGTCGATGCAGACCAGCCGCCGGGCACCGAGCGCCTCGACGGTCGGCCCGAAGCCCAGCGCGCCCACGAGGTTCGTGTACTCCACGAACGTGCCGAACGCCGCCTGCTCGGTGCCGACGGCGTGCGCGAGCGACGCCAGCAGGTGCGTCTTACCGACGCCGAACCCGCCGTCGAGGTACACGGCGGGCGCGGCCGCGGCGCGGCGGCGGCCGAACCAGCCCGACCGGCCGGCGGGGCGCGCGAGCGCGTCGGCGACCTCGCGCAGCCGCGTCACCGCCTCCGCCTGCGACGCGTGCGCGGGGTCCGGCTCGTAGGTGTCGAACGACTCGCGGGCGAAGTGCCGCGGCGGGACGAGCTCGGCGAGGAGCCGGTCCGTGGGGACGTGCGGCTGCCGCGCGGTCAGCGAGGGGGTGGGCACGGCGTCGAGGATACGGCGGGCCCGTGCACGGGGCCGTCCGGGCGCACGTCGGACGCCCCTGAACACGTGTCCGGCATGCGGATGGGCGTTCCGCCATCCGGACGAGTGGTGCTCGGTCACGGCAGGTCGTGACACTCTCGTGCCGTGATCTTCCACGGGACGACCCTCATGTGTCGGTGCTGTCGCGCCGCCGCGGTCCCGTGCGCGTGCTGTCCGCGGAACCGCTGACCCCGCCCCGTCCCCTCCTGCACGGGCGCGTGGTCCGCGTCCGGTGCACACGACTCCCCCGTCGTGCGGACGCGCGAGCACGCCCCGAGATCCTCCCGAAAGGTGGCGCCCCGTGGCGCAGACACCCGTCGTGGCTCCCCCCAAGCGTCCCGAGGGCCAGTGGGCCTTCGGCCAGCGCGAGCCGCTGAACGCCAACGAGAAGTTCAAGGCCGAGGACGACGGCCTCAACGTCCGGCACCGCATCGAGACCGTCTACGCCCGCGAGGGCTTCGCCTCGATCCCGGGCGAGGACCTGCGCGGACGCATGCGCTGGTGGGGCCTGTACACCCAGCGCAAGCCCGGCATCGACGGCGGCCGCACCGCGACGCTCGAGCCGCACGAGCTCGACGACGAGTACTTCATGCTGCGCGTCCGCTGCGACGGCGGCGCGCTGTCCGTGCCGCAGCTGCGGGCGATCGCCGACGTCTCGACGACCTTCGGCCGCGGCACCGCCGACATCACCGACCGCCAGAACATCCAGCTGCACTGGGTGCGCATCGAGGACGTCCCCGAGATCTGGCGCCGCCTGGAGGCGGTCGGCCTGAGCACGCAGGAGGCGTGCGGCGACACCCCGCGCGTCGTGCTCGGCTCGCCCGTCGCCGGCGTCGCGAAGGACGAGATCATCGACGGCACGCCGGCCATCGAGGAGATCACGCGCCGGTTCATCGGTGACCCCGCGTTCTCCAACCTGCCGCGCAAGTTCAAGACGGCGATCAGCGGCTCGCCGCACCACGACGTGGCGCACGAGATCAACGACGTGTCGTTCGTCGGCGTCGTGCACCCCGAGCTGGGGCCCGGCTTCGACCTGTGGGTCGGCGGGGCGCTGTCGACGAACCCCAAGCTGGCCGTGCGGCTCGGCGCGTTCGTCACGCTCGCGCAGGTCCCCGAGGTGTGGGCCGGCGTGACCGGCATCTTCCGTGACTACGGCTACCGCCGCCTGCGCAACCGCGCGCGCCTGAAGTTCCTCGTCGCCGACTGGGGTGCGCAGGTGTTCCGGGACGTGCTCGAGCGCGAGTACCTCGGGTACGCCCTCCCCGACGGCCCCGAGCCGCCCCCGCCGCCGTCCGGGCGGCGCGACCACGTCGGCGTGCACGAGCAGGTCGACGGCCTGCGCTACGTCGGCGCCGCGCCGACCGTGGGCCGCGTGTCCGGCCCGCTCCTGGCCCAGGTCGCCGACCTGGCAGAGGCCGCCGGCTCCGACCGCGTCCGGCTCACGGTCGAGCAGAAGCTCGTCGTGCTGGACGTGCTGCCGGAACGGGTCGACGCGCTCGTCGCGGGGCTCGAGGCGGTGGGCCTGCGGGTGCGCCGTGCGTCGACGTTCCGCCGCGGCACGATGGCCTGCACGGGCATCGAGTTCTGCAAGCTCGCGATCGTCGAGACGAAGGCCCGCGCGGCCGACCTGGTCGACGAGCTCGAGCGGCGCATGCCGGACTTCGAGCAGCCGATCACGATCAACCTCAACGGCTGCCCGAACTCGTGCGCCCGCATCCAGGTCGCCGACATCGGCCTCAAGGGCGTGCTCGCGCCCGACGGCACGGACGCGTACCAGGTGCACCTGGGCGGCGGCCTCGGCCTGACCAGCGGCCTCGGCCGCACCCTGCGCGGGCTGCGCGTGCCCGCCACCGAGCTGCCCGACTACGTCGAGCGCGTCACGCGCCGGTACGACGAGCAGCGCCTGGACGGCGAGCTGTTCGCCGAGTGGGCGCAGCGCGCGGACGAGGAGGACCTGCGATGAGCGGCGACGGCTCCGGGCAGCGGGCGGTGCCCTACTACTGCCCGTTCTGCGCCGGCGAGGACCTGTTCCCCGCCGGCGAGCGGCACGGCGAGTGGGAGTGCCGCACGTGCGCGCGGGTCTTCGCGCTGCGGTTCGTCGGCCTGGCGGGTGCGCGGTGAGCGCCGCGACCGGGCCCGTCACGGACCTGTCCCCCGACGCGCTGCGCGCCCTGGCCGAGCAGGCGGGGCGCGACCTGGAGGGTGCGCACCCGGCGGAGATCCTGCGCTGGGCGGCCGACCGGTTCGGCTCCGACCTGGTCCTGGCGTCGTCGATGGGCGACGAGGTGCTCGTCGACATCGCGGCGAAGGCCGTGCCGGGCATCGACGTGATCTTCCTCGACACGGGCTACCACTTCGCCGAGACGATCGGTACGCGCGACTACTACGCCGACTTCACGGACGTGCGGCTGCGGACCGTCCTGCCGCTCCTCACCGTCGAGCAGCAGGACGCCGCCCACGGGCCGCGCCTGCACGAGCGCGACCCGAACCTGTGCTGCGCGCTGCGCAAGGTGGAGCCGCTCGAGCGCGGCCTCGCGCCGTACGCGGCGTGGGTGACGGGCATGCGCCGCGAGGACGCCCCCACGCGCAGCGACATCGCCGTGGTCGGCTGGGACGCGAAGCGGTCGAAGGTGAAGCTCAACCCGCTCGCGGCCTGGACGCAGGACGACGTCGACGCGTACGTCGCCGAGCACCACGTCGTCCTCAACCCCCTGCGCGAGGCCGGGTACGCGTCCATCGGCTGCGCGCCGTGCACGCGGCCCGTCGCGGCGGGCGAGGACGCACGGGCCGGACGCTGGGCAGGCACGAACAAGACGGAATGCGGGCTGCACACATGACGACGACGACCACGACCCCGTCCGCCGCGGTGGGCGCGGGCCACCTCACCCAGCTCGACGCGCTCGAGTCCGAGGCCATCCACGTGATGCGCGAGGTCGCGGGCGAGTTCGAGCGGCCCGTGCTGCTGTTCTCGGGCGGCAAGGACTCGATCGTCATGCTCCACCTGGCGCGCAAGGCGTTCTGGCCCGCGCCCGTGCCGTTCACGGTCATGCACGTCGACACGGGGCACAACTTCCCCGAGGTCATCGCGTACCGGGACACGACGGTCGCCGAGCACGGGCTGCGCCTCGTCGTGGCGAGCGTGCAGGACGCCATCGACGACGGCCGCGTCGTCGAGACGCCCGGCGGGTCGCGCAACCCCCTGCAGACCGTCCCGCTGCTCGACGCCATCACCGCGCACCGGTTCGACGCCGTGTTCGGCGGCGGGCGGCGCGACGAGGAGAAGGCGCGCGCGAAGGAGCGCATGTTCTCGCTGCGCGACGAGTTCGGCCAGTGGGACCCGCGCCGGCAGCGGCCCGAGCTGTGGGACCTGTACAACGGCCGGCACAAGCCGGGCGAGCACGTGCGCGTCTTCCCGCTGTCGAACTGGACCGAGCTGGACGTGTGGCGGTACATCGAGCGCGAGGAGATCCCGCTGCCGGAGATCTACTACGCGCACGAGCGGGACGTCTTCGCCCGTGACGGCATGTGGCTGACCGCCGGCGACTGGGGCGGCCCGCGGCCCGAGGAGGTCGTCGAGCGCCGCACCGTGCGCTACCGCACGGTCGGCGACATGAGCTGCACGGGTGCGGTCGACTCGCACGCCGCGACGGTGGCCGAGGTCATCGCCGAGGTCGCGTCGAGCCGGCTCACCGAGCGGGGCGCGACGCGCGCCGACGACCGGGCCTCCGAGGCCGCCATGGAGGACCGCAAGCGCGAGGGGTACTTCTGATGGGCACGCAGACCACGACCGACGCCCGGCCGGCACCCGCTGTCGACGGCGCCGCCGACCACGCGCGGCGCGACCTGCTGCGCCTGGCCACGGCGGGCTCGGTCGACGACGGCAAGAGCACCCTCATCGGCCGGCTGCTGTACGACACGAAGTCGGTGCTCGCGGACCAGCTGTCCGCCGTCGAGCGGGCCACCCGCGCACGCGGCGGCGACGGCACGGCCGTCGACCTCGCGCTGCTCACCGACGGTCTGCGCGCCGAGCGCGAGCAGGGCATCACGATCGACGTCGCCTACCGGTACTTCTCGACGGCCCGGCGCGCGTTCGTGCTCGCCGACACGCCGGGTCATGTGCAGTACACGCGCAACATGGTCACGGGCGCGTCGACCGCCGAGCTCGCGATCGTCCTCGTCGACGCGCGCAAGGGCGTGCTCGAGCAGACCCGCCGGCACGCCGCGCTGACGGCGCTGCTCGGCGTCCCGCACGTCGTGCTCGCCGTGAACAAGATGGACCTCGTCGGGTTCGACGAGGCGACGTTCACGACGATCGCCCGCGAGTTCGCCGACTACGCGCGGGTGCTCGGGTTGCCGGACGTGCACGCGGTGCCGCTGTCCGCGCTCGACGGCGACAACGTCGTCCTGCGCTCCGACCGCACGCCCTGGTACGACGGCCCGACGCTGCTCGAGCTGCTCGAGCAGGTGCCCGTGGGGCGCGACGCCGCGGCGGAGCCGCTGCGCCTGCCCGTGCAGGTCGTCATCCGTCCCCGCACGCCCGAGCACCCGGACTACCGCGGGTACGCGGGCAAGGTCGCGTCGGGCGTCGTGCGGGTCGGCGACGAGCTGCGCGTCCTGCCGTCGGGCCGCACGAGCAGGGTCGTCGGCATCGACACGTTCGACGGGCCGCTCGCGCACGCGGAGGCCCCGCGCTCGGTGACGGTGCGGCTGGCCGACGACCTCGACGTCGCGCGCGGCGACGTGCTGGTGCGGGCGGCCGAGGACGTGCGCACCGGCCAGGACCTCGTCGGCACGGTCTGCTGGCTCACCGAGCGACGCTCGGTGGCGGGCGCGCGCGTGCTGGTGCGCACCGGCACCCGCACGGTGCGGGCGCTGCTGCGCGAGGTCGACGCCCGCCTCGACGTCGACACGCTGACCGTCGAGGAGTGGGACCCGGTCGACACCGTCCGCACCATCGACGCCACCGACACGTCGTCCGACGCCGCACCGCGCTCCCTCGGCCTCAACGCGATCGGCCGCGTGCGGGTCCGCCTGGCGGAGCCGGTCGTGCTCGACGACTACGCCACGCACCGCCGCACGGGCGGGTTCCTGCTCGTCGACCCCACCGACGGCAGCACGCTCGCCGCCGGCATGGTCGGCCCGACCCTGCTGGACCGGCTCGCGCCCGTGCGCGCCGACGAGCAGGACGACGACTGGCTCGCCGGGGCGGGGATATGACCGCGGCGCACCCGCTGCTCGTCGACGTCACGGGCCGGCGGGTCGTCGTCGTGGGCGGCGGCCCCGTCGCCGCCCGGCGCGCGCGCGGCCTGCTCACCGACGGCGCCGACGTGCACGTCGTCGCCCCGGCGCTGTGCGAGGAGCTCGCCGACCTCGTCGCCGCGGGCGCCGCCGGCTGGGAGCCCCGCGAGTACGCGACGGGCGACCTCGACGGCGCCTGGCTCGTGCACACCGCGACGGGCGACCGCCGCACGGACGACGCCGTCGCCGCCGACGCCGAGGCCGCGCGCACCTGGTGCGTGCGCGCCGACGACGCCGCCGCGTCGACCGCCTGGACGC
>NZ_JBFTEP010000149.1:0-8418 GCF_047229365.1 Cellulomonas pasadenensis
GCGCGGCGGGGCGGACGGCCGCAGCCGCCCGCCCCGCCGACGTCGTCGTGCTCACGCGTCCCGCCGGCGCAGCAGGACGACGGCGACCGCGACGGCGCCGAGGGCCCAGGCGAGCATGACGCCGTAGCCCGTCCACGGCGGGAGGTCGCTGGTGATCGACGTGATGACGGACCCGTAGGCGTCGTTCGTGACGAGGCGGGCGCCGGCGCTCGTCGGCAGGTACGCGGCCGCCTGCTGCAGCGGCTCCCACGGGATGATCCCGAGGCCGTTCTCGACCACGAGCATGAGGCCGAGGACGACCGTGATGCCCGCGGCGCTGCTGCGCACGAGCGCGCCGATGCCGAACGCGAGCCCTGCCGCGGCGGCGAGGAAGAGCGGGGTCCCGGCGAGGATGCGCACCTCCTCGGCGTTGCCGAGGTCGACCGGCATGCCGCCGTCGGCGAGGGACGGCGCGGCGGCGGCCCAGCCGGCGCCCGCCATGACGACGCCCGCCACCAGCGCCGCGGCGACGGTGACGACGAGCTTGGCGAGCAGCGCGGGGACGCGGGTCGGTGCGGCGGCGAGCGTCGAGCGGATCTGCCCCGTCCCGTACTCGCCGGCGATGCTGAGGACGCCGAACGTGCAGAACGCGAGCATCGCCAGCGGGATGCCGGCGACCGCGTAGGCCGAGCCGAGCCGCTCGGGGTCGGGGTACTCGCGGGCGACGGCGCTGACGCTCGACGACTGCATCGCGGCGAACCCGACGCCGAGGAGGACGCCGACGCCCAGCGTCCACCACGTCGAGCGCAGGGAGCGGAGCTTGATCCACTCGGACACGAGCAGCCGGCGGAACGTCACGGGGTGGACGGTGACGCGGCTGCGCGTCGGGCTGCCGGCGGTGGTGGTGAGCGTGGTCATCGGCGGCCTCCTGCGGCGGCGTGGGGCGTGGTGGAGCGGTACTCGACCGCGTCGGCGGTCAGCTGCATGTAGGCGTCCTCGAGCGACGTCTCGACGGGGGCGAGCCCGTGGAGGACGAGCCCGGCGGCGGCGGCGACGGCCGCGATGGCCGGGGGCGTGCTGCCCGTGACCTCGAGCAGGTCGTGCTCGAGGGACGTCACCTCGACGCCCGGGTCGCGCACCAGCACCGCGGCGAGCTGCGGCGCGGACGGCGTGCGCACCTGCACGGCGCTCGACTGCGCACGGGCGACGATCTCGCCGACCGGCGCGTCGGCGATGACGCGGCCGCGCCCGACCACGACCAGGTGGTCCGCGGTCAGCGCCATCTCGCTCATGAGGTGCGAGGACAGGAACACCGTGCGGCCCTCGGCGGCGAGCCCGCGCAGCAGGTGGCGCACCCACAGCACCCCCTCGGGGTCGAGGCCGTTGACCGGCTCGTCGAGGATGAGCGTCTGCGGGTCGCCGAGCAGCGCGGCGGCGATGCCGAGGCGCTGGCCCATGCCGAGCGAGAACGTGCCGGCACGCCTGCGCGCGACCGACGCGAGACCGGTCATCTCGACGACCTCGTCCACGCGGCGGCGGCTGATGCCGTGCGTCGCCGCCTGCGCCAGCAGGTGGTCGCGGGCCGAGCGGCCCGTGTGGACGGCCTTCGCGTCGAGCAGCGCGCCGACCTCGCCGAGGGGCGCTCGGTGCTCGGCGTACCGCCTGCCGTTGACGGTGACGGCGCCGCTCGTCGGCCGGTCGAGGCCCATGATCATGCGCATCGTCGTCGACTTGCCGGCGCCGTTGGGTCCGAGGAATCCCGTCACCCTGCCCGGCCGGACCGTGAAGGTCATGCCCTCGACGGCCGTCGTGTCGCCGTACCGCTTCGTGAGCCCCGTGGCCTCGATCATGCGTCCTCCTCGTTCGGTGTGCCTCGAACGTAGGAGCGGGCGGTGGGCGGCCGGGACGCCCGTGCGGACCACATCGGCGGCGCGGCGCGGTACGCCGTGAGGATGACCTCGTCATCCGTCGGGCCACCGGGTGGAAGCGCGCCGAGAGGTCGAGTTCTCACCCGCGCGTGCCGATGGGAGGTGTACGCAGCGCCGTCCCCGCCCGCTCCTCACAGCGAGCAGGACGGCACCGGGAGGGGGAGCCATGGCCGTGACGACCGTCGCAGGGGAGCTGTGGGACGGGCCGGCGTCCGCACCCCGTTCGACGTCCGTGCCGGTGCCGGTCGCCCCGCGCGTGCCCGTGCCGTGCGCCGCCCGCCCCGGGACGACGCTGTGGCACCTGGACGGCCCGTGCCGCTGCTTCGTCGGCGGGCCGGCGCCCGAGTTCGCGCCGAGCACGGCGCGCGCCTGAGGGTCAGGCGCTCGCGCCGTCCGGGGCCTCGGCCGCGTCGGCGGGTGCGCCCGCGGGCGTCCCGGCGGCGTGCCGCGCGGCCGTCGCCGTGACGGTGGCGAGCAGACGTGCCAGCGTCGCCATGTCGTCCGCCCCGAGGCCGAACGCGGCGCCGATGCGCGTGGGGACGTCGCGCGCCTGCGCGCGCAGCGCGACGCCGGCGTCGGTGAGGGAGATCGTCACGGACCGCTCGTCGTCGGCGCGGCGGCGGCGCTCGACGAGCCCGCGCTGCTCGAGCCGCTTGAGCAGCGGCGACACCGTCCCGTAGTCGAGCCGGAGCCGCTCGACGACCTGGCGCACGGGCTGCTCGCCGCCGGTCCACAGCACCACGAGCACGAGGTACTGCGGGTAGGTGAGGCCGAGCGGGTCGAGCGCCTGCCGGTACACCGACGTCATGGCGCGCGACGCGGAGTACAGGTCGAAGCACAGCATCGTCTCCAGGGCGATGCCGTCCGTTCCCGCCGTCGTCGGCTCGGAGTTCATGCACCCATCCTACGCTCGCTGTTGACGCCCGCAATTAAGTTGTGCACGATGTACTTGTGCCCGCCGGACAAGGCGGGGCGACGCCGGGCCAGCGGCCCGCGAGCAGAGGGAGCAGGGACATGCCGTACATCACCAGCACCGTCACCGACCAGCCCGTCGAGCTCTACTACGAGGACCACGGCGCGGGGCAGCCCGTCCTGCTCATCCACGGCTACCCGCTCGACGGGCACTCGTGGGAGAAGCAGACCGTCGCGCTCCTCGACGCCGGCTACCGCGTCATCACCTACGACCGCCGCGGGTTCGGCCGCTCCACCAAGGCGACGCAGGGCTACGACTACGACACGTTCGCCGGTGACCTGAGCACGGTCCTCGAGACGCTCGACCTGCGCGACGTCGTGCTCGTCGGCTTCTCGATGGGCACGGGCGAGGTCGGCCGCTACCTCGGCGCGTACGGCTCCGACCGCGTCGCGAAGGCGGCGTTCCTCGCGTCGCTCGAGCCGTTCCTGCTGCAGACCGACGACAACCCGGCGGGCGTCCCGCAGACCGTCTTCGACGGCATCGCCACGGCGGCCCGCGAGGACCGCTACGCCTGGTACGACCAGTTCTTCGCCGACTTCTTCAACACGGACGAGCTCCTCGGCAACCGCCTGAGCGAGGCCGCGCTGCGCGCGAGCTGGAACACGGCCGTCGGCTCCGCGCCGTGGGCGGCCTGGGCCGTCGTCCCGACGTGGCTGACCGACTTCCGCGCCGACGTCGCGAAGGTCGACGTGCCCACGCTGATCCTGCACGGCACCGGCGACCGCATCCTCCCGGTCGACTCCACCGCGCGGCCGTTCCACGCGCTGCTCCCCGACGCGACCTACGTCGAGATCGAGGGCGCGCCGCACGGCCTGCTCTGGACGCACGGCGCCGAGGTCAACGAGGCGCTGCTCGCGTTCCTCGCGGCCTGATACCTCCGCGCACGACGACGCCCGCACCGGTCCGGCCGGTGCGGGCGCCGTCGTGGTGGGCACTCGTTGTTGCTCGGTCGGCGTAGCCGTCTGGACGGACGTGGCCGAGCCCCTGCCGGACGCTTCGTCACCATCGGGTGCGTTCCCGTGCGTCCGCGTGGCAGGCGGAGCTGGGTCCAGCGGCGTGGCGTACCTGTCGACCGCGGACCTCAGGGGTATCACGATGCTGCGATGAGGAGGTGCCGTGCTCGGGTTCAAGCACTCTCTGCTGGCGTACCTCGCCTACGACTGGTCGACCAGCTTCACGCTGGGTCGACTGATCGCGTGGTGGCCCGCCGAGGTGCGCCGTCGCGAGACGCCCTCGCTCGTGGCGTGCCTGCGTGAGCTCGAGATCGCCGGCCTCACCGAGACCTACGTGCCGCGAGAGGGGCGCTTCCTGCGATACCACGGCGGAGCCCTCCTCTCGTTCGCGGAGACCGATGACGACGAGCTGGCCCGACTGCTCGACGACGGTGTTCCGCCCGTTCTGCTCGTGGCGACCCCCATCGGCCAGAATCAGGTCGACCTAGCCATGAGCTCCCCGGACGACCGGCGGAACGCGGCCGCGTACCCGGATCCTGAGTACGCGCCCGAGGCCTTATGGGGTGACGCCTCGCTCTGGCCGAACCGGCTGGCGCGCGATATCGGCCACCGGTTGCGCACGGTGGCATCGTCCGGTGGCGACGCCCTCGACCTGGCCGCGATCCACGAGCTGTACGTCTCGTACACGCGCAAGGCCTACCCGGAGGATCCCGACTTCCTTGGTGAATTGACGTACTTCGACATCCTGGCCGGCCTGCTCTGGGTAGGGGACGACGCCGGCGTGAGCGCGTGGCTACGAGCGGTGCAGGCACGAGGCATGGCCGTGCATGTCGCGAGTGGCACCGACTGGGCTATCGACACCATAGGACTTCCGGAGATGTTCGATCCGGTGTCGGCGTGAGCCCGACTTGCGATCGAGAACTACCGAGACAGGAATGGGCTGATCCTGGAACAGGGACCGCGCGTGCTCGCGAACGAGATCAGTCGCGCAATGGCGTGCGCCAGATGAGCAAGGTCTGAGATGCATAGCTGTTCGACGGGCGCAGAACGCAATGATCGGTCGGCGTCGGCGTGCAGTGACCAGGGCTAGGGTGCTGAACGCGAGGTAGGAGATCGCGATCAAGGGGTGCCGATGGTAGGTCCGGTGAGCACCACGGGTTCGGGTCGAAGCGGCGATGGGCGAGGCGGGTCGGCGTGTTCGGCGTGAGCGAGGGGTCCATACCTGCGCTTGATATGACCTTCGACGTCGTACTAGTCGATCGGCCCGTCGACTCGTCCGACATGGAGCAGTTGGATGGATGCGATGGTGTCTCCCTGTCCGCGAACGCGTGGCGGAACGGCAGTCTGGACTGGCTAGCTGATGTGCGACCACGGTTTCTCACGCTCGAGAGCGGACATGGGCCTATGGTTCCGCCGCTACCGGAGCGGGCTCTGCGCGGTCTGCAGCGGTTGGACGTGTACTCGAGCGTTCGTCTCGCAGAGCCGATCAAGACGGATCTCCTACCGGCGCTCGTCGACCTGACAGTGCACCTGCGCCACCTGGACGGCCCTCTCCGGGCAATCTCGGGACTCATGGCCGTCTCGCTCGACGGGGTCCCGGCTGGTGA
Organism: Cellulomonas pasadenensis; assembly: GCF_047229365.1. Taxonomy (NCBI): domain Bacteria; kingdom Bacillati; phylum Actinomycetota; class Actinomycetes; order Micrococcales; family Cellulomonadaceae; genus Cellulomonas; species Cellulomonas pasadenensis. Next base: position 5,441 of record NZ_JBFTEP010000149.1, read on the forward strand.
CCTGAGCCTGCTGGCCGGCCTCGGTGTGCTGCGGACTGCGGACATGACCGTGGACTCACGTGCGAAGGATCCCGTGATCTTCCCCGAGTGCTTCCCGCCGCTCGCCCAGTTGCGCTCGCTGCAGATCAACGGCGGCTTCGTCACATCGCTCGACGGACTGGCCGACATGCCTCAACTCGAGCGTGTCCGTGTGATCCCGCGTGCGCGGTCGGCACGCCGGGACATGCGCCTCGACCTTGCCCCTCTGCGCGGGCACGATCGCCTGGTCTGGCTCGTGATCGACGATCACGGGCCGCCAGTTTCCCTTGAGGTCCTCGACGAACTGCCGTCCATCGAGCGAGTGCTCATCGACGCCGTCGACCGTCGATGGGACAGGTGACGCGCACGGACGCCGATCTAGCGCGTTCTCATCCTCTGCATGCCTAGCGACGGCCGCAATGACACGTTGAGGTTCATGCTCAGGTCGAGAAGGCTCGAGCTGCGCGTCAGTCGCCTAGCGCGTCAGCGCCCATCTCGTCCCCGTACCGCGCCCACAGCCTCGGTAACCGGACGGGCAAACGAAGCGACTTGTTCTTCGGTGATCGGTCTCAAGTCAGGTCCGGGGTCGCGCTCGTCGCCGGGCTCGGCGCCACCGTCGCCGAGGACCTCCCGGCGACGTAGGACCACTCCGCAGCGTCCTCGAGCTGGTCCTCAAGGTCTTCGACGCAGGCCAGACGGTCCGGGTCAGCCAACACGACCTCGTACGTCGAGGAGCCCTGGCTGACCAGCCAGGTGCACAGGTCGAGGAACCCGTCGTCACCGGCGCCGCCGGGGATCAGTTGCGCCGCAGCCGAGAGGTCGGAGGCTGCCGCGCGCGCGGCGAACCTCTGAGCGTGCCAGTAGATCTCTCGCACGGTGCCGGTCCGAAACGGCACAAGACGCTCGCGCAGGGCGTCCGCAGGCGATACGTCGTGCGCACGTGCGTAGTCGGCCGTGGCGTCGACTCGCACCCAGAACTCCTCAACCCTCACGACCGAGAAATTGCGTAAAGATGTACGTCGGTGTGGCATGAAAACCCACCGCTCGGCGGGGTGTCCTTCCGCTTCCGTTGCGACAGCCGTGACCTGTGCCGCCATGTCCGGTCGAACGACCGGTAGGCCCTCGCCACTCGCGGAGCCCCACGAGCGAACCCGACTCCGGCCCACGAGTGAGCCACTCGCTAGCCGACCGCACCCATGATCTGCCTTAAGACGCACCTACGGGTGCGTGCTTCGCCCGCTGCTGGTCGTCTCGGAACGCTCGGTCACCTGACGGGGCCCCGACGTTGTCGAGCACGCGCCCCAGCGCCGGGATCGGCGCGGGTACGTAGTCGCGCGCGAAGCCCACGCCTGGTGCGCGTCGTCGACGGCTCGCGCGAGGTCGCCCGGTGTTGCCGAGGTGTGCTCGCGAGTTCGATCCACGGCGCGATTCGTGAGTCGCGCGTCGCGTTGATGACCCGCTGGGGTGGCTGCGGAGGACTGCCGGCCGCCGGCTCAGCGCAGCAGCGCGCCCGCGCGCCCGTACTGCTCCGGCACGGCCGGCTCGACGCCCAGCTCGACGGCCGCGCGCAGCGGCCAGTACGGGTCCGCGAGCAGCGGACGGGCGAGGGCGACCGCGTCGGCGGAGCCGTCCGCGAGGAGCGCCTCGGCCTGCACGGCGTCGGTGATCATGCCGACGGCGACCGTCGGCACGCCGGCCTCCGCGCGGATCCGCGCCGCGAACGGCACCTGGTAGCCCGGGCCGGTGGGGATGCGCACCGACGGCAGGTTGCCGCCCGTCGACACGTGCACCATGTCGACGCCCAGCGGGGCGAGGTCGGCGGCGAGCCGCACGGTGTCGTCGGCCGTCCAGCCGGCGGGCTCGACCCAGTCGGTCGCGGAGACGCGCACCAGCAGGACGACGTCCTCGCCGACCGCCGCGCGCACGGCCGTGACCACCTCGCGCACGAGGCGGGTGCGGTTCTCGAACGAGCCGCCGTACGCGTCCTCGCGGCGGTTGCTGTCGGGGGAGAGGAACTGGTGCAGCAGGTAGCCGTGCGCGGCGTGCACCTCGACCACGTCGTACCCGGCGTCGACCGCGCGGACGGCGGCGTCGGCGAACGCCCGCACGACGTCGCCGATCTCGTCCGTGGTGAGCGCGCGGGGCGCGGGGGACTCCGCCGAGAACGGGACGGCGCTCGGGCCGACCGTCTCCCAGCCGCCCTCGTCGGCGCCCAGCGGCGCGCCGCCGCGCCAGGGGGCGTCCGTGCTCGCCTTGCGTCCCGCGTGCGCGAGCTGCAGGCCGGCCTTCGCGCCCTGCGCGTGCGCGAGCGCGGTGAGGCGCCGGTGCCCCTCGGTCTGCGCCTCGTCCCACAGCCCGAGGTCGAACGGCGTGATGCGGCCCTCGGGCGTCACGGCCGTCGCCTCGGTGATGACGAGCGCCGCCCCGCCGACGGCCCGCGAGCCGTAGTGCTGCACGTGCCAGTCGTGCGGGACGCCCGCCGCGGGCCCGGTCGGCTCGGCCGAGTACTGGCACATCGGCGCCATCCAGACGCGGTGCGGGAACGTGACGCCGCGCAGCGTGAGCGGCGTGAACAGGGCGGGCGTGGTCATCGGGGTCCTTCCGGGCTGGGCAGGCGGCGCGTGAGCGACCGCCTCGGTGGTCAACCGCCGGGTGGGCGCCGCTCTTCCGCCCGGACGGGCCGAGCGGGTGACGTGTGACGCGACGCACGCCCCGATCGGGGGACGTCCCTCGTCCGGCGGCCGGTGCGCGCCGATGACGCCCGTGCGGCGCACGCGTGCGCGCCGCCCGCCCGGCACGCCGGCGGTCACGAGAGAACGAGGCCCCCGGTGCGACCTGCCCGCCCCACCACCGTCGCCGGCCCCGGCCGGGCCCGCCGCGGGCGCTTATACAAAAATACGACCCCACGCGACTCGTACACCGCACGCGGTTGGGGGGGGGTGCGGGGAGGGGAGGGAGGG
>NZ_JBFTEP010000150.1:0-8414 GCF_047229365.1 Cellulomonas pasadenensis
CGGGCCGGACTACCTCGCGGACTCCCGCAACACCGCCACGTTCGACCTCATCCAGGCCGGCTCGACGTTCAAGCCGTGCACGCGCGTCGCCGGGCGCGGGGCGGCGTGCGCGGGTCCGGCGGCGTCGGGGTCGCGCGGCGCCCAGGCGGGACGCGCCGACGGGTCCCACGAGCCGGAGGGTCGCGGTCGTCCCGGGTCGCTCATCGGACGGGTCCCCCTCGTGTCGCGTCGGCGCGGCGGACGCCGGGCCGCAGGCAGCCTACCGACGCGCGCCCGCGCGACCCGGCAGGCGACCGCGCCGTGGCGGGCGGGGGTGCGAGGCGGGGTGCGCGGACGGGTACGCGGTGCCCGTGGGGACGTCGCGGACGTCGTTGTCGGTGCGCACCCGTAGCGTGCCGCCCGTGAGCCCCACCACCACCCGCCGCGCCGACCGCTCCGCCGACGCCCGCCCCGCCTTCCGCTGCAGCGAGTGCGGCTGGGGCGCGTCCAAGTGGGTCGGCCGCTGCGGCGAGTGCCAGGCCTGGGGCACGGTCGCGGAGGACGTCGGGCCGGGCGGCGGCGCACCGCGCACGGTGGCGGTGTCGCCGGCGCGCAACCCCGCGCGCCCCATCCACGAGATCGACGTCGAGGCGGCGGCCGCCCGTCCCACGGGCGTGGCCGAGCTCGACCGCGTGCTCGGCGGCGGCCTGGTGCCGGGTGCGGTCGTGCTGCTCGCGGGCGAGCCGGGCGTGGGCAAGTCGACCCTGCTGCTCGACGTGGCGGCCCGCACCGCGCGCTCCGGGCGGCGCGTGCTGTACGTGACCGGCGAGGAGTCGGCGGCGCAGGTGCGCCTGCGCGCGGGGCGCATCCGCGCGCTCGACCCGCACCTGCTGCTCGCGGACGAGACGGACCTGGCGACCGTCCTCGGCCACGTCGAGGCGGTCGAGCCCGAGCTGCTCGTGCTCGACTCCGTGCAGACGGTCGCGTCCGCGCAGGTCGAGGGCGCCGCGGGCGGCGTCGCGCAGGTCCGGGAGGTCACCGGTGCGCTCATCGCCGCCGCCAAGTCCCGCGGCATGCCGGTCGTGCTCGTCGGCCACGTCACCAAGGACGGCTCCGTCGCGGGGCCGCGCACGCTCGAGCACCTCGTCGACGTCGTGTGCCAGTTCGAGGGCGACCGGCACGCGCGCCTGCGCCTGCTGCGCGCGACCAAGAACCGGTTCGGCCCGACCGACGAGGTCGGCTGCTTCGACCTGTCCGAGCACGGCATCGTCGGGCTCGCGGACCCCTCGGGCCTGTTCACGTCGCGTCTCGCGTCCGACGTGCCGGGCACGTGCCTCACCGTCACGCTCGAGGGCCGGCGGCCGCTCGCGGCCGAGGTGCAGGCGCTCGTGGCCCCGAGCGTGGTGCCCAACCCGCGCCGGACGACGAGCGGCGTGGACGGCAGCCGGCTCGCGATGGTGCTCGCGGTGCTGCAGCGCCGGCTGGGCGCCCGGCTCGCCGACCAGGACGTCTACCTCTCCACGGTCGGCGGCGCCCGCGTCGTGGAGCCTGCCGCGGACCTCGCGCTCGCGCTCGCCGCGGTCAGCGCGCGCGAGAACGTGCCGGTGCACCCGGGGCTCGTCGCGGTCGGCGAGGTCGGGCTCGCGGGCGAGATCCGGCCCGTCTCCGGCGTGGGCCGCCGGCTCGCCGAGGCGGCACGTCTGGGGTGCGCACGGGCGGTCGTCCCGCTCGGCACGCTCGGTGAGGTCGCGGTGCCCGAGGGGCTGCGCGTGCTCGAGGTCGCGGACCTCGCGGCGGCCGTCCTGGCGGGTCTGGCGCCCACCGACGGCGACGCGTCCGACCGCGACGCGTGAGCACGGTCTCGGCCATCCCGTCACGCCACCGATACGATCACGCCGTGCCGCACCAGACCCCGCAGGACGACCTCCTCCGGTCGACCCTCGCCGCCGTCGCGCCCGGACGTGAGCTGCGCGACGGCCTCGAGCGCATCCTGCGCGGCCGCACGGGCGCGCTGATCGTGCTCGGCATGGACGAGACCGTCGAGCGGCTGTGCTCCGGCGGCTTCGTGCTCGACGTCGAGTTCTCCGCCACGCGCCTGCGCGAGCTGGCGAAGATGGACGGCGCCGTCGTCATCGACCCGGAGCGCGGCCGCATCGTCCGCGCCGCCGTCCAGCTGCTCCCCGACCCGGCCATCGAGACCAGCGAGTCCGGCACCCGGCACCGCACCGCCGAGCGCGTCGCCAAGCAGACCGGTCTGCCGGTCATCTCGGTGTCCGCGTCGATGCACATCATCGCGCTGTGGGTGGGCAACGCCCGGCACGTCCTCGAGGACTCGACGGCCATCCTGTCGCGCGCCAACCAGGCGCTGCAGACCCTCGAGCGCTACAAGGCCCGCCTCGACGAGGTCAGCGGCACGCTGTCGGCCCTCGAGATCGAGGACCTCGTCACGGTCCGCGACGTGTCCGCCGTCGTCCAGCGCCTCGAGATGGTCCGCCGCATCGCGGACGAGATCGCCGGGTACGTCGTCGAGCTCGGCAGCGACGGCCGCCTCCTCACGCTGCAGCTCGACGAGCTCGTCGGCGGCGTGGGCACCGAGCGCGAGCTCGTCATCCGCGACTACGTCGACACCAGCCGCCGTTCGGTCGAGTCGGTCCTCGACGCGCTCGCCGAGCTCGGGTCCACCGAGCTCATCGACATCGCCCTGATCGGCCGCGTGCTCGGCCTGCCCGGCGGCGGCGAGGCGCTCGACGCGGCCGTCGGACCGCGCGGCCACCGCCTGCTGTCCAAGGTGCCGCGCCTGCCGTCGACGGTGGTCGACCGGCTCGTCGGCCACTTCGGCGGCCTGCAGAAGCTGCTCGCCGCGACCGTCGAGGACCTCATGGCCGTCGAGGGCGTCGGCGAGCAGCGCGCCCGCTCGATCCGCGAGGGCCTGTCCCGCCTCGCCGAGTCGAGCATCCTCGAGCGCTACGTCTGACCGCGCCGGACGCCCGGCTCAGCCCAGGCCGAACACCGCGGCGGGCGCCGTCGCGCCACCGACGCTGAACGTCGCCGAGTAGGTGCCGTCGCCCGGGTCCGGCAGGTCGCCCGGGCAGCCCTCGGCCGACCGCGAGCGCGGCCACGTGAACGGCCGCTCGTCGACCTGGCCGCCCGCGAGCAGGAGCGTCAGCGGCTCCACCTCCGCGGGCTGGCAGTCGCGGCTCGACCAGACGCGGTCCGAGCCGGACGTGACGACGACCTCGCGGCTGCGCTCGTCGGCGTCGACCAGGCACGGCTCGTCGCCGGCGTTGGTGATGCTCACGGTGAACGTCGGCTCGACGTCGCCGGGGAACGTCTCCGCACCCGGCGTGATGGCGAGGGCGAGCTGCCCCGGCGCGCACGCCGCGGGACCGCCCCCCTCCGCGTCGCTCCCCCCGGCGGGCTCCTCGGCGGCGTCGTCGGCGGCGGCGTCGCCGGGCGCCACCGCGGCGGTCGACGGCGAGGTCCCCGCCGTGGGCTCGTCGCCGCCGCGCCCGGTCAGCCACACGACGAGCAGCACGACCGCGATCAGCGGCAGCCCCAGCACGACGAACCGCCGCACCCAGTACACGCGCGCGGGCAGGCGCTGCGGGACGTGCCGGTCGCTCATGGGGTCCTCCGTGCGGGTGGGCCGCGGGTCGCCGCGGTGCGGCGTCCACCGTACGAGCCGCGCGTGCCCGCCGGTGCACGACGCGCCCGCGTCGCCCGTCCGTGTCCGCGCGCCGCGCGTGTCCGGATCGTCCCGGTCCACCTGCCGGGACGGCTGTGGCGGACCCCGGGGCGAACGGGCCGGTGTTGGCGCAGTCGCACGCGTGCCGCAGCATGGGCGCGTGCCCGCCCCCGTCCCCTCCCCCGGCGCGCCCGCCGTCGCCGCGGCGGACCCCGGCCCGCCGTCCCCGGACGCGCTGCGCGCACCCGTGCTCGCGTGGTTCGACGCCCACGCGCGCGACCTGCCGTGGCGTGCGCCGGACCGCACGCCGTGGGGCGTGCTCGTCAGCGAGGTGATGCTGCAGCAGACGCCGGTGGTGCGCGTCGAGCCGGCGTGGCGCGCGTGGTTGTCCCGCTGGCCGACCCCGGCCGACCTCGCGGCCGCCCCGACGGGCGACGTGCTGCGCGCGTGGGACCGGCTCGGCTACCCGCGGCGCGCGCTGCGCCTGCAGGAGTGCGCGCGCACGGTCGTCGAGCGCCACGGCGGGCGGCTGCCGGCCGACGAGGCGCAGCTGCTCGCGCTGCCCGGCGTCGGGGCGTACACGGCGGCGGCGGTGCTGGCGTTCGCGTTCGGGCGGCGGTCGGTCGTGCTCGACACAAACGTGCGGCGGGTGCTCGCGCGCACGGTCGCGGGCGAGGCGCTGCCCGCCCCGGCGCAGACGGTCGCCGAGACGCGGCTCGCCGCGTCGTACGTGCCGGACGACGACGCGACCGCCGCCCGGTGGGCCGCCGCGTCGATGGAGCTGGGCGCGCTCGTGTGCACGGCCCGCAGCCCGCGGTGCGACGCGTGCCCGGTGCGGGACGCGTGCCGGTGGGTCGCGACCGGCCGTCCGGGCGACGTGCACGCGCACCGGCGCCGGACCCAGGCGTTCACGGGCACCGACCGGCAGGTGCGCGGGCGCGTCATGGCGCTGCTGCGCGAGGCGCTCGGCCCGGTGCCCGCGCGCGCGGTGGACGCGGTGTGGCCCGACGCGGTGCAGCTCGCGCGGTGCGTGGACGCGCTGGTCGCGGACGGGCTGGTCGTGCGCGTCGACCCGGCGTCGGTGGACGACGCGCCGACGTACCGCCTGCCGGACTGAGCGCCCCGGGGGGCGACGCCGCTCAGCCCGTCGGGTCGTCCTCCGCCAGGTCGAGCAGCATCCGCGTGTTGCCCAGCGTGTTGGGCTTCACGCGCGCGAGGTCGAGGAACTCGGCGACGCCGTCGTCGTGCGAGCGCAGCAGCTCGGCGTACACGTCCTGCGGCACGGGCGTCCCGTCGATGACGCGGAACCCGTGCCGGGCGAAGAAGTCGACCTCGAACGTCAGGCAGAACACCCGCCGCAGCCCGAGCAGGTGCGCGCGGGCGACGAGCGCGTCGAGCAGCAGGTGGCCCACCGCGCGCCCGCGCCAGCCGGGGTCGACCGCGAGCGTGCGGATCTCGGCGAGGTCCTCCCACATGACGTGCAGGGCGCCGCACCCGACGACGTCGTCACCGGCCTGCGCGACGACGAACTCCTGCACGGACTCGTAGTAGCCGACCCACTCCTTGGCGAGCAGGATGCGCTGCGCCGCGTACGGCTCGACGAGCGCGCGGATCGCCCGCACGTCCGCGGGCACCGCGGGGCGGACGACGACCTCGGAGGAGCTCACGACCCCAACCTAGACACTCGCCGCCGCGCGGCCCCGGACGTCCACGGCCGTGCGCCTCAGACCGCGCGCGGGCGCGTGCGGGGCGCGTGCCGGCTGGCCACGGCCTCGACGAGCGCGGTCGCGGTCACCTCGTCGACGACGAGGTCGGTGACGACGTCGGCCCGGAGCGCGGCGAGCAGCGGCGCCACCTTGTTGTCCCCGGCGACGACGCACACGCGCCGCGGGATGCGCTGCAGCTCCGCCGGGCTCGGCCCGGTCGCACGTTCGTTCAGGGACACGTCCTGCCACGACCCGTCGGCGCGCAGGAACACCGTGCAGACGTCGCCGACGACGCCCTCGTCGTGCAGGTGCCGCACGTCGGACTCGTCGAGGTAGCCGGCGGAGTAGACGTGCGACGGCACGGCGCCCGCGACCGCGCCGGCGGAGAAGACGGCGATGTCGGCACGTCGTTGCATGTCGAGGACGCGCCGCACGGACCGCTCCCGCCACATCGCGGCCTTGGTGTCGGGGTAGTCGAAGAACGCGGGCACCGAGAAGTGGTGCACGGCCGCGCCGAACGCCGACCCGAACGACGAGATGAGGTCGCTCGCGTACTCGACGCCGGACGTGCGCATGTTCGCGGCGCCGTTGAGCTGCACGACGGCGGACCCGCGCGTCGGCTTCGGCGCGAGGTACCGCGAGACGGCGGCCAGGGTGGTGCCCCAGGCCACGCCCATGACCATGTCGGAGTCGAACCACGACCCCAGCAGCCGCGCGGCCGTCATGGCGACCTGGTCGAGCCGCTCGACCGAGCCGGCGGAGTCGGGCACCGGGACGACGTACGTCTCGATGCCGAACGTCGACGCGATCGACCGCCCGAGGCCGGGTGCACGCGTGCTCGCCGGCCGCAGCGTGATCTCGACGAGCCCGGTCTCGCGGGCGCGCTTGATGAGCCGCGACACGGTCGACCGGGACGTGCCGAGGTGCCGCGCGATGACCTCCATCTTGAGGTCCTGCAGGTAGTACATCGACGCCGCGCGCAGCACGTCCTGCTCCCGCTCCACGTACATCCAGCCCCGCCCCCCGCCCGCGTCATGCGCCGGTCAACCGCTGCACGTTCGTGCAGTCCGGTTGCGCGTCCGTTCTGGACGTGATGACGATAGCCGCGACGAAACCGGCGAGCGAGGGGGCCGCTCGCGCAGGGAGCCGACGACCGACGACGCCGCGCGACGGCTCCGGGGAGGACCCGCACATGAGAACCGCACCCCTGACGGTGCAGGCACGACAGGACGCCCTCGACGCGCTGCGACGCAGCTCGGAGCGCGACCGCGAGCTCGACGTGCTGGTGATCGGCGGCGGCGTGACCGGTGCGGGCATCGCGCTCGACGCCGTGACGCGCGGCCTGTCGACCGCCGTCGTCGAGGCCCAGGACTGGGCCAGCGGCACGTCGAGCCGCTCGAGCAAGCTCGTGCACGGCGGCCTGCGCTACCTGCAGATGCTCGACTTCCACCTGGTCCGCGAGGCGCTCACCGAGCGCGACCTGCTCATCCAGCGCCTGGCGCCGCACCTGGTCAAGCCCGTGAGCTTCCTCTACCCGCTCGAGAACCGGGTCTGGGAGCGCGCGTACGTCGGCGCCGGCGTGGCGCTGTACGACACGCTCGCGAGCGTGTCCGGCGGTCGCCGCCGCGCGATGCCGATCCACAAGCACCTGACCCGCAAGGGCATGGAGCGCCTGTTCCCCGACCTGCGGCACGACGCGGCCGTCGGCGCCGTCCGGTACTGGGACGCGAGCGTCGACGACGCCCGCCTCGTCGAGACCCTGGTCCGCACGGCCGTGTCGTACGGCGCCCACGCGGCGTCGCGGACGCAGGTGGTCCAGATGCTCACGACCAGCGGCGGCGCGGTCACCGGCGCCGAGCTGGTCGACCTCGAGACGGGCGAGCACTTCGACGTCCGCGCGCGCAACGTCATCAACGCGACGGGCGTCTGGACCGAGAAGACGGAGTCACTCGCCGGCACCGACGGCGGCCTGCGCGTCCTCGCGTCGAAGGGCATCCACATCGTGGTGCCGCGCAGCCGCATCGAGGGCAACACGGGTCTGATCCTGCAGACCGAGAAGTCGGTCCTGTTCATCATCCCGTGGTCCCGCTACTGGGTGATCGGCACGACCGACACCCCGTACGAGCAGGAGCTCACGCATCCCGTCGCGACGAGCGCGGACATCGACTACGTCATCGCGCACGCCAACGAGGTCCTCGCGCGGCCCATCTCCCGCGACGACGTCATCGGCACGTGGGCCGGCCTGCGCCCGCTGCTGCAGCCGGGCACCAAGGAGGGCACGTCGTCGGCGAAGGTGTCGCGCGAGCACACCGTCGCGTCGCCGACGCCTGGCCTGACCGTCATCGCCGGCGGCAAGCTGACGACGTACCGCGTGATGGCCAAGGACGCGGTCGACTTCGCGATCGGCTCGCGCGCCACGACGCTCCCGTCGATCACGGACGACGTGCCGCTCGTCGGCGCCGAGGGGCTGCGCGTCGTGCAGCGCCAGGCCCGCACGATCGCGGCCCGCTACGGCTGGGACCGCCCGCGCATGGACCACCTCCTGCACCGGTACGGGTCCCTGATCCACGAGCTCACGGACATGATCGACGAGCGCCCGGAGCTCGCCGAGCCGCTGGCGAACGCGCCGGCGTACATCGGCGCGGAGATCGTCTACGCGGTGAGCCACGAGGGCGCGCTGCACCTCGACGACGTGCTCATGCACCGCACGCGGCTCAACTACGAGCAGGCGGACAAGGGCGTCGGCGCCCTCGACGAGATCGCCGACCTCATCGCGCCGGTCCTCGGCTGGGACGCCGAGACGCGTGCCCGGGAGATCGCGGCGTACGTCGCGCGCGCGCAGGCCGAGGACGCCGCCGCGGCGGAGCCGGACGACGAGTCCGCCGAGCGGGTCCGGCACCAGGCGGAGGACATCCGCCCGCTCGTGCCGATCGGCGGCACCGCCGACCCCGGCACCAAGCCGGGCTCGCCGCCCGGACGCGGCACCGCCGCTCCGTACGGCACCTGACGCGGGCCCCGGTCGCCCGGCGGCGCGGGCCCCGGCC
>NZ_JBFTEP010000151.1:0-8004 GCF_047229365.1 Cellulomonas pasadenensis
GGCCTGCCCCTGGTCGTCCCGCCGCGCGGCGACGGCGACGAGCCGGCGCCCGCGGAGGACCCGCGGGCCGCACGCGACGCCGCCCGCGCCGAGGCGCTGCTCGAGGGGCTCAACCCCCAGCAGCGCGAGGCCGTGCTGCACGCCGGCGGGCCGCTCCTCATCGTCGCGGGCGCGGGCTCGGGCAAGACGCGGGTGCTCACCCACCGCATCGCCCACCTGCTCGCGACGCACCGGGCGCGCGCGGGCGAGGTCCTGGCGATCACGTTCACGAACAAGGCCGCGGCCGAGATGCGCGAGCGCGTCGAGGCCCTCGTCGGGCCGTCCGCGCAGCGCATGTGGGTGTCGACGTTCCACTCGGCGTGCGTGCGCATCCTGCGCCGCGAGGCCGCGACGCTGGGCATCCGCTCGAGCTTCTCGATCTACGACGCCGCCGACTCCCAGCGCCTCCTGACGCTCGTCGCGCGCGAGCTCGACCTCGACCCGAAGCGGTACCCGCCCAAGGCGCTCGCGGTGAAGATCTCGAACCTCAAGGACGAGCTCGTCGACCCCGACACGTTCGCCGCGACGTCGGGCGGCGGCAGCGCCAACGACTTCGACACCGTGCTCGCGCAGGTGTACCGGCGCTACCAGCAGCGCCTCCAGCAGGCGCACGCGCTCGACTTCGACGACATCATCGTGCGCACCGTCGAGCTGCTGCAGGGCTTCCCCGAGGTGGCCGAGCACTACCGCCGGCGCTTCCGGCACGTCCTGGTGGACGAGTACCAGGACACGAACCACGCGCAGTACGTGCTGGTGCGCGAGCTCGTGGGCGTCGACGGCGGCGCGGACGGGCACGGCGTCGACCGCGGCGAGCTGACGGTCGTCGGCGACGCCGACCAGTCGGTGTACGCCTTCCGCGGCGCCAGCATCCGCAACATCCTCGAGTTCGAGGCGGACTACCCGGACGCGCGCACGATCCTGCTCGAGCAGAACTACCGCTCGACGCAGACCATCCTGTCCGCCGCCAACGCGGTGATCGCCAAGAACCCGAACCGGCGGCCCAAGCGGCTGTGGACCGACTCGGGCGCCGGCCCGCAGATCGTCGCCTACGTCGCGGACTCGGAGCATGAGGAGGCGCGGTTCGTCGCCGAGGAGATCGACCGCCTCGGCGACACGCAGGGTGTGCGGCCCGGCGACGTCGCGATCTTCTACCGCGCCAACGCGCAGTCGCGCGCGCTCGAGGAGGTGCTCGTGCGCGTCGGCCTGCCCTACAAGGTGGTCGGCGGCACGCGGTTCTACGAGCGGCGCGAGATCCGCGACGCCATCGCCTACCTGCGCGCGATCGCGAACCCGGACGACGACGTGAGCACGCGCCGCATCCTCAACGTGCCGAAGCGCGGGCTGGGGGAGCGGTCCGAGGCGATGGTCGCGGCGTTCGCCGAGCGCGAGCGCATCTCGTTCGGCGCCGCGCTGGCGCGGCTGGACGAGGTGCCCGGCCTCGGCACGCGGGCGATCACGGGCATGAGCGCGTTCGCGACGATGGTCGAGGAGCTGCGCGACCTCGCCGCCACCGCCGGGCCCGCCCAGGTGCTGGGCGCGGCGCTCGACCGCAGCGGCTACCTCGCCGAGCTGCGCGCGAGCGAGGACCCGCAGGACGCCTCCCGCGTCGAGAACCTCGCCGAGCTGCACGCCGTCGCCTCGGAGTTCGAGCAGAGCGACCCCGAGGGCGACCTCGCGGACTTCCTCGAGCGTGTCTCGCTCGTCGCGGACTCCGACCAGATCCCCGTGCCCGACGGCGCCGAGGGCGAGGACGGCGAGGCCCGTCCCGACCAGGGCGTCATCACGCTCATGACGCTGCACACCGCCAAGGGCCTGGAGTTCCCGGTCGTCTTCCTCACCGGCATGGAGGACGGCACCTTCCCGCACATGCGGTCGCTGGCCGACCCCGACCAGCTCGCCGAGGAGCGGAGGCTCGCCTACGTCGGCCTGACCCGCGCGCGGGAGCGGCTCTACGTGTCGCGCGCCGCCGTCCGCACGGCGTGGGGCGTGCCGAACGAGTTCCCGCCGAGCCGCTTCCTCGACGACCTCCCCGAGGAGCTCGTCGACTGGCGCCGCCGCGAGTCGTCGACGTCGCGGCTGCGCGGCGGCTGGGGCTCGGGCTTCGGCGCCGGCGGGCGCGGGTCCGGCTGGGGGGAGCAGCGCTCCGGCTCCGGCAACGGGCCGGTGCGCACGGAGCAGCGCCCGACGCTGCCGCGCACGGGTGCGTCCTTCGGGTCGGCCACGCCGCGCTCGACCGCCGAGGTCCCCGACCTCGGCGTCGGCGACAAGGTCACGCACGACGCGTACGGGCTCGGGACGGTCGTGGCCGTCGAGGGCGCGGGCGCGAACGCCGTCGCGAAGATCGACTTCGGCTCGCACGGCACCAAGCGCCTGCTGCTGCGGTACTCGCCGGTCACGAAGCTGTAGGACGGGCTCGGGGCGGCCGGGTGAGCGCGGCCACAGTCTCTCGATGTCGAGGGACCTCGGTCCCGACGATACGATCGAACCGGGCGACGCGGCCGCACAGGGCCGCCCGCGCGGTCGACGAGAGGAAACCGGACCAGGTGGACCTGTTCGAGTACCAGGCACGTGACATCTTCGAGAAGCACGGCGTGCCCGTGCTCGGCGGCATCGTCGCCACGACCCCCGAGGAGGCGCGCGCCGCGGCCGAGCGGCTGCTGCCGGCCGAGGGTGGCGTCGTGGTCGTCAAGGCGCAGGTGAAGACCGGGGGCCGCGGCAAGGCGGGCGGCGTCAAGCTCGCCCGGTCCGCGGACGAGGCGGCCGAGAAGGCCGGCGAGATCCTCGGCATGGACATCAAGGGCCACACGGTCCACCGCGTGATGATCGCCGAGGGCGCGAAGATCGCGACCGAGTACTACTTCTCCCTCCTGCTCGACCGTGCCGAGCGCCGCTACCTGGCGATGGCGTCCGTCGAGGGCGGCATGGAGATCGAGCAGCTCGCGGTCGAGCGGCCCGAGGCGCTCGCGCGCGTCGCGGTCGACCCGCGCGCCGGCATCGACGAGGCGAAGGCGCAGGAGATCGTCGCCGCCGCCGGCTTCGACGCCGAGGTCGCGCCGAAGGTCGCCGACGTCCTGCAGAAGCTGTGGACCGTCTACCGGGACGAGGACGCCACGCTCGTCGAGGTCAACCCGCTGGTCCTCACCGAGGACGGCGAGGTCGTCGCGCTCGACGGCAAGGTGACCCTCGACGCGAACGCGGACTTCCGCCACGAGGACCACGCCGCGCTCGAGGACAAGGCCGCGGCCGACCCGCTCGAGGCCCGCGCCAAGGAGAAGGACCTCAACTACGTCAAGCTCGACGGCGAGGTCGGCATCATCGGCAACGGCGCCGGGCTCGTCATGAGCACGCTCGACGTCGTCGCGTACGCCGGCGAGGCGCACGGCGGCGTGAAGCCCGCCAACTTCCTCGACATCGGCGGTGGCGCGTCCGCCTCCGTCATGGCGGCGGGCCTGGACATCATCCTCACGGACCCGCAGGTCAAGTCCGTCTTCGTCAACGTCTTCGGCGGCATCACCGCGTGCGACGAGGTCGCGCGCGGCATCGTCGAGGCGCTGCGGATCCTCGGCGACGAGGCGTCCAAGCCGCTGGTCGTCCGCCTGGACGGCAACAACGTGGCCGAGGGCCGCGCGATCCTCGCGGAGGCGGCGCACCCGCTCGTCACCCTGGCCGAGACGATGGACGGCGGCGCCGACAAGGCGGCCGAGCTCGCCCACGCCGCCGCCTGACGCCCGCCACCCACGAACCGAGAGAAGCAGACACCACCATGGCGATCTTCCTGACCGAGGAGTCCAAGGTCATCGTCCAGGGCATGACCGGGTCGGAGGGGCAGAAGCACACGACCCGCATGCTCGCGTCCGGCACGAACGTGGTCGGCGGCGTGAACCCCCGCAAGGCCGGGACGTCGGTGACGTTCCCCGCCGGTGAGGGCACGGTCGACGTGCCCGTGTTCGGCACCGTCGCGGACGCGCTGGAGCAGACGGGCGCGGACGTCTCCGTCATCTTCGTGCCCCCGGCCTTCACGAAGGCCGCCGTCATCGAGGCCGTCGACGCGGGCGTCCCGCTCGTCGTCATCATCACCGAGGGCGTCCCCGTCGCGGACACCGCCGAGTTCTTCGCGTACGCGCAGGACAAGGGTGTGCGCCTCGTCGGCCCGAACTGCCCGGGCCTGATCAGCCCCGGGAAGTCGAACGTCGGCATCATCCCCGCCGACATCACGGGCGCCGGCAAGATCGGCCTCGTGTCGAAGTCCGGCACGCTGACCTACCAGATGATGTACGAGCTGCGGGACTTCGGGTTCTCCACGGCCGTCGGCATCGGCGGCGACCCGATCATCGGCACGACGCACATCGACGCCCTCGCGGCGTTCGAGGCGGACCCTGAGACCGAGCTCATCGTCATGATCGGCGAGATCGGCGGCGACGCCGAGGAGCGCGCGGCCGCGTTCATCCAGGAGAACGTCACGAAGCCCGTCGTCGGCTACGTCGCCGGCTTCACCGCGCCCGAGGGCAAGACGATGGGCCACGCCGGCGCCATCGTCTCCGGCTCGTCCGGCACCGCGCAGGCCAAGAAGGAGGCCCTCGAGGCCGCCGGCGTCAAGGTCGGCAAGACGCCGTCCGAGACCGCCGAGCTCGCCCGCGCGCTGCTCTCCTGAGCACCCCGCCGCCCCCGGGCGGCACCACGGACGGCCCCGGCCCGCGACGTACCGCGGGACCGGGGCCGTCCGCGTCCCCGGGCGGCGACGCGCCGCCCCGGCTGCGCCCGCCGGCGCCGCCCACCGGCGACCATGGACCCGTGCCCCCCTCGACCGGTCCTGTCCCCGTCACGGGACGCGCCCGCCGCGTGCTGCAGGACGACGCGCGGCCGTCGTTCTTCACCAGCGCGATCGACGGTGCGCCGCGCTGGGCCGTCGGCGCGCTGGCCGCGCTGCAGGGGGCGGCGCTGTCCCTCCTCGTGCTGGCGGTGCCCGCCGTCGCGGTGTTCGTCGCCACGTCCGCCGACCCGTCCAACGCGGACGTCGCCTGGACGCGCGCGGTCGTGGTCGCCGCGAACCTGTGGCTGCTCGCGCACGGCGTGCCGGTCACGGTGGGCGGTGCGGCGGTCTCGCTCGTGCCGCTCGGGCTCACCGTCCTCGCCGCCTTCACCTGCTACGCGTCGGCCCGGCGGTCGGGCGTCGCGACCCGCTCGGGCGCGGCGGCCGCGCTCGCGGCGTACGCCGCGCTGACGGTGCTCGTGGCGCTCGTCTGCGGCGTGGACGGCGGTGGCGTGGTGCGTGCGCTGCTGGGCGCCGTCGTCGTGGGCGGGGCGGGCCTCGGCGCCGGGCTGCTGCGGCGGCCCGAGGCGCCGACGTGGACGGCGCTCGTCGCGCCCCTGCGCGACCGGCTCCCGGCGGCGGTCGTCGTCGGGCTGCGCGCCGGCCTCCTCGTCGCCGCGGCGCTGGTCGCCGTGGCCGCTCTCGTCACGGCCACGTGGGTGGTCGCCGGCCGGGCGACCGTCGCCGACGTCGTGCGGCTCCTCGGCCTCGACGCGGTCGGCGGCACGGTGCTGGCCGTGGGCGAGCTCGCCTACCTGCCCAACCTGGTGGTGTGGGCGCTCGCGTGGGTCGCCGGGCCCGGGTTCGCCGTGGGCGCGGGGACGCGGTTCGCGCCCGCCGAGGTCGTCGCGGGACCGCTGCCCGCGGTCCCCCTGCTCGGGGTGCTGCCCGCGCCGGGAATGGCCGGTGGGCTGCTGCTGGCCGCGCCGGCCGTGCTCGTCGTCGTCGGCGTGCTGGCCGGGCTCACCGTGCACCGCCGGCTCGCGCCGGTGCGTGCGCGCGACGTCGTCGTCGCCGTCGCGACCACCGCCGCGACGGGAGGGCTGCTGGTGACGGCGCTGCAGCTCGCGGCCGCGGGCGCTGCCGGGCCCGCGCGCATGGCGCAGGTCGGCGCGTCCGCGTGGCTGGTCGGGCTCGCCGTCGCCGGGGGCGCGGGGCTGGGCGCGCTCGTCACGGCCGTCCCGACGGACCGGGCGGTGCACGCCGCGGTGCGCGAGCGGCGGGACGCGCGCCGGCGAGGGGCGACGTCGGCGGCGGAGGACCAGGACGTGTCCTCCGACGCCGAGCGGAGGTCGACGCGCGGACCATCGGCTCCGTGAGCACGAGCGCAGCGCAGGCGACGGCCTTCTACGAGGAGGCGCAGCGCGAGGGATCGGTGTGGACGATACGCGACGGTGCAGGCTACCCGGCTCCGCTCGACGCCGATGGCGAGCGAGCCCAGCCGTTCTGGTCGCTCCGGAGCCGCGCGGAGCGGATCGTGGCGCAGGTGCCCGCCTACGCGGGCTTCGTCGTCGAGGAGGTACCCCTGCACCAATTCCCGGAGCGGTGGCTCGGCGGTCCGGGGAGGGACGGGATCCGAGTCGGCCCGAGCTGGGCCGGGGCACGTGGGACGGGTTACGACGCCGCCGATGTGGAGCGCAGGTTCGCCGCAGCCGGCCCGCCGCCGACGCCCGACTGAGCGGCGTGGGCGGTCGCGCCGCCCGAGCGGGTGCGCGCCGGGCGGCGGCGAGCCGGACGCCGAAGGCCCACGCGTCCCTCACCGGGCGCCACTAGGCTCGAGCGGTCGCGCCGCCACGAGGGCGGCCACACGCAGCGGAGAGGCGGGGTTCGTCGGTGCGCCGAATGCTCCGCACGGTGTTCCTCGAGGTCCCGACGGTGCTCTACGCCGACCTGGACACCGGGACCTTCGGGTCCCGGGGCCGGATGGTGCTCCGGCTGGCCGTCGCGGTGGGCGCGTCGGCGCTCGTCGGGGCAGGTGCCGCGGCAGCGCTCGGTCGCGACGTCGCCGACGGTGCCGTCGTGGGGGCCTTCGTCGGGCTGGGCGCGTGCCTCCTCCTCCTCGTCCTCACGCTCAGCCTCGTGGCCGGGTCGGGGATGTGGGCGATGGCCGCGCCGACGGGTGACCGGGCGGCCGAGGGGCGCTCGACCCGTGGCGGTCACCGCGCGGCGCCGGTCCTCTTCGTCATCGCCGCGTTCGCCGGCATCGTGGGCGGGCTGGTCACGGTCACCACGGGCGTCGCGGCCCTGGACGAGCTGCCGTTCCGGGGGGAGCGGGCGACCGCGACCGGGACCGTGGTGGCCTGGGAGGACCGCGACCGCGGGCGGGACCCGGACCGTGTCTTCCTCGTGGAGTACGAGGTGGACGGCGCGCCGCGCACCGGCGAGCTCGCCATCGAGGACTCGGACCTCACCCTCTCCTCCGAGATCGGCGACCGGACCCGGCTCGAGTACGTCGTGGACCACCCGGAGCGCATCCGGCGTGCGGGCGAGGCGGAGTCGGCCCGGTCCACGCTGCCCGTGCTCGGCGCGGTGGGCGTCGGCCTGCTCGTCGTGGCGCCGGCCGCGGGAGCGGTCGGGCGACGCCTCGCGTGAGGCCGTGGACGTCGTGCGGGTCCGACCACGCCGGCGCGGCGGTGTGCCGGGAGCGTCAGGCGCCGGTCGGCGCGGACGGCAGGAACGAGCGCGTCGTCCGCTCGAGGTCCTCGACGAGCTGCGCGTCGCACACCCGCTCCGCCTGCACGGTCAGCGCGCGCCCGCGGCACTCCTGGTGCGCCTCGCGGGCCGACGCGTAGACGAAGACCTGCACGCTCGTGAGCGTCCACAGCACCGCGGCGACCACGAGCACGGCGGTCAGTGCGACGACCGCGCCGCGCGCGTGCGCCTGCACGCCGCGGACGACGGCGACGATGCCGAGGGTGAGCGCGGCGAGCGACGCGACCGGCGTCGCGTACGCCCACGGGTAGGGCGCGGAGACGAGCAGGACCGCGACCAGCAGGCAGACGGCGCCCCAGGCGGCCGTCCGCGTGCTGCGGGCGATGCCGGCGGGGTCCGGCTCCGGCGGTGCGGGGCGCGGCGGGCCGCCGTGCGGTCCGGTCGGCCCGCCCTGCGGCGCACCGTGGGGTCCGTGTTCAGCGCGACCACGCCCATGGACAAGG
>NZ_JBFTEP010000152.1:0-7973 GCF_047229365.1 Cellulomonas pasadenensis
CGCCGGGGTGCCGCGACCGGGGCCGGTGCCGGCGCCGCGCCCGAGGCCGAGCGCGGCGGGCAGCACGACCTCGAGCCGCTTGCCGCCGACCTCGACGACGACGCGGTCGAGGGCCGCGGCGTCGGGTGCCTCGTCCTCGGCGGGCGCGGCGGGCGTGCCGCCCAGCCCGGCGACGGTCTCGGCGAACTCGGTCTCGATCCAGCGGGTGTGCACGCGGAACGGCGCGTCGGCGTCGGCGGGCACGAACGCGTCGGCGTCGAGCACCGCGCGGTGGAACGGCACGACGGTCGGGATGCCGACGACCTCGAGCTCGGCGAGCGCGCGGCGGGCGCGCTCGACGGCCTGCCGCCGGTCCGCGCCGGTCACGACCAGCTTCGCGATCATCGAGTCGAACATGCCGGAGACGGTGTCGCCCTCGACGACGCCGGAGTCGACGCGCACGCCGGGGCCGGCGGGGAAGCGCAGGCGCGTGATGCGGCCGGGCGCGGGCAGGAAGCCGGCGGCCGGGTCCTCGCCGTTGATGCGGAACTCGATCGAGTGCCCGCGCGTGGCCACCTCGGTGTACCCGAGCGGCTCGCCCGCGGCGATGCGCAGCTGCTCGCGGACCAGGTCGATGCCGGAGATCTCCTCCGTGACCGGGTGCTCCACCTGCAGGCGCGTGTTGACCTCGAGGAAGGAGACGGTGCCGTCCGCGCCGACGAGGAACTCGCACGTGCCGGCGCCGACGTAGCCGGCCTCGCGCAGGATGGCCTGGGACGACTCGACCAGCGTGGCGCGCTGCGCGTCGGAGAGGAACGGCGCGGGCGCCTCCTCGACGAGCTTCTGGTGCCGCCGCTGCAGCGAGCAGTCGCGCGTCGAGACGACGACGACCGTGCCGTGCGCGTCGGCGAGGCACTGGGTCTCCACGTGGCGGGGGCGGTCGAGGTACCGCTCGACGAAGCACTCGCCGCGCCCGAACGCGGCGACGGCCTCGCGGACGGCGGACTCGTACATCTCGTCGATCTCGTCGACCGTGCGGGCGACCTTCAGCCCGCGCCCGCCGCCGCCGAACGCCGCCTTGATGGCGACCGGCAGGCCGTGCTCGGCCGCGAACGCGTGGATCTCCGCGACGTCCTGCACGGGGTCGGGGGTGCCGGCCACGAGCGGGGCGCCGGCGCGCTGCGCGATGTGCCGCGCGCTCACCTTGTCGCCGAGCTGCTCGATGGCCGACGGCGGCGGACCGACCCACACGAGGCCGGCGGCGCGCACGGCCCGCGCGAAGTCGGCGTTCTCGCTGAGGAAGCCGTAGCCGGGGTGCACGGCGTCGGCGCCGGACCGGCGGGCCACGTCGAGCAGCTTCGCGATGTCGAGGTACGTCTCCGCGGCGCGCGCGCCGTCCAGCGCGAACGCCTCGTCGGCGATCCGGACGTGCAGCGCCTCGCGGTCGGTGTCGGAGTACACCGCCACCGACGCCAGGCCGGCGTCCCGGCAGGCACGGGCGACGCGGACCGCGATCTCGCCACGGTTGGCGATGAGCACCTTGCGCAAGGGGGTCGAGTCGGGCACGGCTCACCGTAGCGCGGGCGCCCCCGCGCGCCGGGGCACGGCCGGGCACGGCGGTCAAGATTGGGGAAGGTACCAAGGTCCCGGCCGGGGACGTTGTAGGAACCCACCACGCCGCGGCGCGGATCGGCGGGCATGCCGGGCGCCGGTTGTCCGGGTCGGACAACGGGCGCCGGCGCGGCCGCCGGGACGAGGGCCGGGGCGGCCGCCGGGACGAGGGCCGGGGCGGCCGCCGGGACGAGGGCGGGGTCAGCGCCGCCAGAGGTCGGTGACGCGCAGGCCGATCTCGCCGAGCAGCTCCCGCAGCAGGGGCAGGCTGACGCCGACGACGTTGTGGTGGTCGCCCTCGATCCGCTCGACGAACGGGCCGCCGAGCCCGTCGACGGTGAACGCGCCGGCCACGGCGAGCGGCTCGCCCGTCGCCACGTACGCCGCGACCTCGTCGTCGGAGAGGTCGGCGAAGTGGACCACCGTCGACGCCGTGGCGCCGAGCGTGCCGCCGGTGCCGGGGCCGTCCGCGCCGGAGGGGCGCTCGTCGACGAGCCAGTGCCCCGTGTGGAGCACGCCCGTGCGCCCCCGCATGGCGCGCCAGCGCGTCACCGCGTCGTCGGCGTCGGCCGGCTTGCCGAGGATCTCGCCGTCGAGCTCCAGCATGGAGTCGCAGCCGAGCAGCACGAGGTCGTCGTCGCCGTCCCAGCCCGCGACCGCGAGGGTCTCGTCGTCGGCCAGGCGGCGCGCGACGGCCTCGACCTTCGCCTGCGCGAGGACGAGCACCGCGTCGGCGGGCTCGAGGGCGCCGAAGCGCTCGCGGGCCGCGGCGAGCACCGCGTCCTCGTCGACGCCGGAGACGGCCACGAGCGGGTCCAGGCCCGCCGCGGCGAGCGTCGCGCGGCGGGCGGGGGAGGCGGAGGCCAGGAGCAGGCGGGTCACGGCGTCCGACCCTAGCCCGCCGGGCAGGGGGACGCGGTCGACCCTTGATAGGTGACCGTGCGGTCACCTATCGTGGCCGACGTGGGTACGGACGCCGTCATCGCCGCGATCGCGGACCCGACCCGGCGGCGTCTGCTCGACGCCCTGCGGGCCCGGGACGGGCGCTCGGTGCGGGAGCTCACCGAGGAGGTGGCGCCGCTCGGCCCGCACGTCGTGCTCAAGCACGTCCGCGTGCTGGAGGCGGCGGGACTGGTGGTGACGCGCAAGGTGGGGCGGCGGCGGGTGTGCCACCTCAACGCCGTGCCGATCGTCGAGCTCGCGGAGCGCTGGATCGACGACTTCGGCGCGCGCACGGCGTCGGGGCTGACAGCCCTGAGGCGGGAGCTCGAGGACGAGAGGCGGACGACATGAGCGGCAGCACGACCGACGGCAGCACGACCGACGGCAGCACGACGGAGGGCAGCACGACGGACGCGGCGCCGAGCCGGCCCGGCGCGACAACGAGCGGCACGACCACGAGCGCCGCGACGAGCGAACGCGTGTACCGCGTGCACGTCGCCGCGTCGCCCGAGGCCGCGTGGGCGGCGCTCACGGAGCCGGGCCGCACGCGCGCCTGGTACTACGGCACGGCGGCGCGGACGACGTGGGAGGTGGGCTCCCCGGTCGAGTACGTCGACGGCGACGGGACGCCGCAGATCCGCGGGACCGTCCTCGCGCACGACCCGCCGCGCACGCTGTCGCACACGTTCGTGGCGGTGTGGTCGGGCGCGCCCGACGACCAGGGCGTGCTCACCTGGACCGTCGAGCCGGAGGGCGACGGCTGCTGCGTCACGCTCGTCCATGCCGGCGGGCACGGCACGGAGACCGCCGAGGGCTCCGCCTACCTCGTCGAGGCCCTGAAGCAGCACCTCGAACCGGCCTGACACACCCGTCGCCCGTCGCCGGCCCCGCGACGTGCCCCCCACCGCCGACCGCGGCACGTCCCACCGACCGCGGGTGCACCTGCCGCACCGGGTGCGACGTGCCGCACCCGGCGCCCACCACACCCCACCCCGAGCGCGGTACATGCGTCACGAGCGCGGGTGGTGCACCACCCGCACCCGTGACGCATGTACCGCGGTGGTGGACGGGGGCGGGCGGAGGCGGTTGGCTCGCGCGCATGACGCTCACCCGCTCGCTCGTCCTGTTCGTCGTCGCCGCGCTGTGCGAGATCGGCGGGGCGTGGCTCGTGTGGCAGGGCGTGCGGGAGCACCGCGGGTGGGTGTGGATCGGCGCCGGCGTGGTGGCGCTCGGGCTCTACGGGTTCGTCGCGACGCTCCAGCCGGACGCGCACTTCGGCCGCATCCTCGCGGCGTACGGCGGCGTGTTCGTCGCCGGGTCGCTGGTGTGGGGGATGGTCGTCGACGGGTTCCGGCCGGACCGCTGGGACGTCGCGGGCGCGCTCGTGTGCCTCGTCGGCGTCGGCCTCATCATGTACGCGCCGCGTCCCGCGTGAGTCGCGGCCAGCGGCGACGTCTCACGCCCGGGACGATGGTCTGCCCGGCGCCCAGGTGGGCGTGGCACCATGCAGTCCCGACACGTCCGCCGGTGAGCCGCGCAGGAGGACACACCGTGAAGCAGCCCAGCGCCCCGACGGGTCGGACGGCGACGACGCCGCCCGGCCGCGACGTGGACCCCGCGCACGACGACGAGCTCGACGCCGACCTCGACGACGGCGCGCTCGACCTCCCGCCGCACGACCCGCTCGACGCCGGCCCGGCCCCGCTGCCGTGGCGCCGCCGCACGGCGATCGAGATGGTGGTGTCCGGGCTCATCGGCCTGTACGCGTCGTTCGTGCTGTCGATCGAGGCGGTCGTGCTCGCGGGCGACCCCGACGCGTCGCTGTCGTGCGACCTCAACGCCGTCATCAGCTGCGGCACGGTCGGCCGCTCCTGGCAGGCGAACCTGCTGGGGGAGCACTTCCCGAACGCGTTCCTCGGCATCGCCGCCGAGGCGGTGGTGCTCACGCTCGCGGTCGCGATGATCGGCGGGGTGCGGTTCCCGCGCTGGTTCATGCTCACGGCGCAGGTCGTCTACACGCTCGGCCTGGTGTTCGCGCTGTGGCTGTTCCAGCAGGCGTACACGGTCATCGGTGCGCTGTGCCCGTGGTGCCTGCTCATCACGGTGACGACGACGCTCGTGTGGGCGGGCCTGACGCGCGTCAACGTGCGCGACGGGCACCTGCGCCTGCCCGGTGCGGCCGGCCCGTGGGCGCGCCGCTTCGTCGCGGCGGGCAACGACTGGTTCGTGACCGTCGCGTTCCTCGTGCTCCTCGCGGCGCTCGTCATGCTCAAGTACGGCTGGGCGATCCTGGGCTGAGCCCGTCGGCCCGGGTCGGCGGGCCCGGCTGGAGCGCCCGCACCAGCGGCTCCCAGCGCGCGCGGCGCTCGTCCGGCGACTGCTCCCACCACGGCGTCCCGCGCTCGCCGAGCGCGACCTTCGCCGCCTGGACGCGGTCGCGGGCGGCCCGCTCGGCGTGCGGGTCGTCCGCCCGCAGCGCGGCGCCGACGGCCCGCCGCGCGCTCATCAGCTCACGCCGCAGCACGGTGGCGGCGTCCTCCGGCAGCGCCGGGTCCGAGGCACGCCAGCGGCGTCCGCGGACCACGACGTACCGCCCGTCCGGGGTGCGTGCGACGTCGCCCGCCGGCTGCTCGACCACACGGGCAGTGTGCACGGGTCAGACGCCGAGCGCCGCCGGCAGGATCTCGAGCGGCACCGAGCCGAGCCGCAGCGCCCGCGCGTGGAAGTCGCGCAGGTCGAACGCCTGGCCGCGCTCGGCCGCCTGCCGGCGCGCGGTGTCGCGGGCCTGCTCCCACAGGCGCTGCCCGACCTTGTACGACGGCGCCTGCCCCGGCCAGCCGAGGTAGCGCGTGTACTCGAACCGGACGAACGACTCGGACATGTTGACGTTCGCGCGCAGGAAGTCCCACGCGCTCGCGGGTGTCCAGACCCCGCCGTACGCCGCCGGTGCGGGCAGGCCCAGGTGCACGCCGATGTCGAAGACGACCCGTGCGGCGCGCAGGCGCTGCCCGTCGAGCATGCCGAGCCGGTCGCCCGGGTCGTCGAGGAAGCCGAGGTCGGCCATGAGCCGCTCTGCGTACAGCGCCCAGCCCTCGCCGTGGCCGGACGTCCACGACGCGAGGCGGCGCCACTGGTTGAGGGTCGCGCGCTCGTGCACGGCCTGCGCGATCTGCAGGTGGTGGCCCGGGACGCCCTCGTGGTAGACGGTCGTCAGCTCGCGCCAGGTGTGGAACGTCGTGACGTCCTCGGGGACGGACCACCACATGCGGCCGGGCCGGCTGAAGTCGTCGCTCGGGCCCGTGTAGTAGATGGCGCCCGTGCGGGACGGCGCGATGCGGCACTCGAGGGTGCGCACGGGCACCGGGATGTCGAAGTGGGTGCCGTCGAGCGCCTCGACGGCCGCGTCGGACGTGCGCTGCATCCACGCCTGGAGGGCGTCGACGTCGGTCAGCGTGCGCGCCGGGTCGGCGTCGAGCACGGCGACCGCCTCCTCGACGGTCGCGCCCGGGCCGGCCACCTGCGCGGCCAGCTCCGCCTGCTCGGCCTGCACGCGCGCCAGCTCCTCGAGGCCCCACGCGTACGTCTCCTCGAGGTCGAGCGTCGCGCCGACCCAGTGCCGCGACCACAGCGCGTACCGGTCACGGCCGGCGGCGTCCGCCTCGGGCGCCTGCGGCGCGAGCTCGTCGGCGAGGAACCGCGCGAGCTCGCCGTAGGCGGCGCGCGCGTCGGCCGACGCCGCCTCCAGGTCGCCGCGCAGCGGGTGGTCGTCCCCGAGGACGCGCTGCGCCTCGGGCCCGCGCACGAGCCGCGCGAGCGCCGACTCCCGGGCGTCCGCGAGGCCCTGCGCCTGCGCCTCGACGGCGCGCACCTGGCGCACGGGCGCGACGTCGCCGCGGGCGGCCGCCGCGCGCAGCGATGTCCTGTACCCCGCGAGCGCGCCGCGCACCGCGCGCAGGCGGGCGGCGACGTCGTCCCACGCCTGCTCGGTGTCGGTGGCCATGAGGTCGAAGACCTCGGCGACGGCCTGCGCGGGGGAGGAGATGTTGTTGAGCCGGCGCTCGTCCTCCCCGGCCTCGTGCAGCTCGAGCTCGTCGCGCAGCGCGAACCGCATGGCCGCCAGCGTGACGGTGTCCACGTCGTCGGCGGCGGCGAGGCCGTCGAGCGCGATGAGCGTCGACCGGCGCTCCTCGGCGCGGGCCGCGTGCCCCTCCGGGGAGTAGTCCGGCAGCTCGCGCTCGTGACCCGGCACGCCCAGGTGCGTGGCCTCGACGGGGTGCAGGCGGGCGATCGCGGCGACGTGCGCGTCGGCGACGGCGTCGACGGGGGTGGCGGTGCGGGCGGGACCGGACGGGGGCAGCGTGCTCACCCTCGGCACCCTAACGGCCGGTCCCGACGGTCCCGTCCCCGGCCGCGGCCGTGCGGCCCCGCGGGGGCGGTCCCTGTGCCGTCAGCTGCGGAAGCGTCCGGTGCGCGGCGGTGCTCCGCTGACCGTCGTCACGATGTCGGCGGCGATCTGCGCGACCCTGCGGTTGCGGCTCTGGCTCGCGGCCTGCAGCAGGGCGAACGCCTCGTCGGCCGTGCAGCGCTGCTGCGCCATGAGCACGCCCAGCGCCTGGTCGATGACGCTGCGGGAGTCCATGGCCGTGTGCAGGTGCAGGAGCTCGTCGGCCTGCGTCGTGTTCCGCAGGGTGACCGCGACCAGCCCCTCGGCCTGCCCGGCGAACCGGAGGAGGGTGTCGCGCACGTCCTGCGTGAAGACGTCCGGCTCGCGGCCGTACGCCGACAGGACGCCGACCGTGGCCCCGGTGACCTGGAGCGGCACCGACATGCTGCTGCGCACGCCGCGGGCGACCACGTGCCGCCCGTAGCGCGGCCAGCGCCGGTCCGCCTCGTAGTCCTCGACGACGAGCACCGCGCCGGTCGCGAGGCTCTCGAGGGCGGGTCCCTCGCCGGCCGCCAGCTGCACCTCGTCCACGGCGCCGGCCAGCGGGTGGCTCGCCGCGACGCGGCTCGGGCGCCCGCCGCGCCGCACCGTCACGCCGCAGCCGCCGATGGCGGGGTCGAGGTCCGCGGCCATCGACGCGACGTGCGCCAGGTGCGACTCGATGCTCGCGTCCGTCAGCACGACGTCGAGCAGGGCGGGCGTCACCGTGTCGGCGCGTGCGTCGGTGCGGTCCGGCTCGGCCGCGTCGTGGTGGTGCTCGGCGGTCACGCGCAACACGCTCCCAGGGTGTCCGACGCGCCGCGACGAGCCCCGTGCTCGAGCCCGTCCACGGCTGCAGGAGCGACGATAGGAGGACCGGCGTCGCCGCGCACGTGCGGGTACGCGCCGGCGCGGCGACGGCGGCCGGGGCCGGGCCGTCAGGGGTGCAGGCTCCAGCGCCACGCGTCGGGGCCGGTCACGCGCGGGCGCACGCCCCGCAGACGACCGGGTGCGACCC
>NZ_JBFTEP010000153.1:0-7959 GCF_047229365.1 Cellulomonas pasadenensis
CCCGCAGACCGGGGCGCTGCCCGCGGTGGTCACCCGCGCGGGCGCGGGCGCGGCGCCCGTCCCCGTCGCCGGCGCCGCCGTGCTCCTCGTCGTCGACACCGGGCAGCGCGAGCTCGTCCCGCTGGGCGCCGCGGTCGTGCTCGGCCGCTCGCCCGAGGCCGTCGTCGCCGGCGACCGCCCCGTGGTCCTCCAGGACCCCGAGAGCACCGTCTCGCGGCGCCACCTGCGCCTCGAGCACACGCGCGACGGCGTCCGGGTGACCGACCTCGGCTCCGCCAACGGCACCGCCGTGCTCGGCGACGACGGCGAGGTCACCGTCCTGCCGCCGCGCACGACCGTCCAGCTCACCGAGGGGGACCGGGTGCGCGTCGGCCGCCGCGTGTTCACCGTCTCGTCCGTCGTCCCGGAGGCCTGACCCCGTGCCCGGTTCCCGCCTCGCCCCGCCCCGCGTGCCGTCGGGCAGCGTGACGCTCCAGCCGCCGCCCGAGCTCGCGGCCGCCGACGACACGTCGTCGATGCTCACGTCCCTGCTGCCGATGCTCGGCTCCGTGGGCGCGATCGTCATGGTGACGATCTCGAACGCCGGTCCGACCGGCTTCCTCACGGGCGGCATGTTCCTGCTGTCGTCGCTCGGCTTCGTCGCGGCCAACGGCTGGCGGCAGCGCTCGCAGCGCGCCGCGCAGCTGCTCGACGCCCGCCGCGAGTACCTCGCGTACCTGACCGAGCTGCGCACGACCGTGCGGACGGCCGCGCGGCAGCAGCGTCGCGCGGCGCACTGGCAGTATCCGGCCCCGTCGACGCTGCCCTTCCTCGCGGAGGAGCGCACGCGCGTGTGGGAGCGCGGCTCGCACGACGCCGACTTCCTCGACGTGCGCCTGGGCGTCGCCGGCCAGCCGGCGGCCCTCGTCCTCGAGGCGCCCGAGCTGCCGCCGCTCGCGCAGCTCGACCCCGTCGCGGCGTCCGCGGCGCACCGCTTCATGCTCACGCACGAGGAGGTGCCGGAGCTGCCGTTCGGCGTCCGGCTGGACGGCTGGTCGCGGCTCGAGGTCACGGGTCCGGAGGACGACGTGCGGGCGCTCGCGCGTGCGGTCGTCATCGGGGCGGCGGCGCTGCACCACCCCGAGGACCTCGTCGTCGCGGTCGTCGCCGACGAGTCGTCGCTGGCCCGCTGGGAGTGGGTGAAGTGGCTGCCGCACGCGCACTCGCGGCGCGTGCAGGACGGCGCCGGGCCCGCGCGCATGGTCGTCGGGTCGTTCGCGGCCCTCGACGACCTGCTGCCCGCCGACCTCGGCCAGCGGCCGCGGTTCGCGCCCGGCGGCGACCAGACCCCGCACGTGCTCGTCGTCGTCGACGGCGTCCCGCTGCACGGCGCGCACCCCGCGCTGCGCGAGGGCGGCGTGCAGGGCGTCACGGTGCTCGACCTGCCGGCGCGCTGGGGCGCGCTCGAGGACGAGACGGCCGCGCGCGTCGCGCTCAGCCGGGTGGGGGAGCGGCTCACGGCGGAGCTCGTGCAGGCCCGCGGTGCCGGTGCGGCGTTCACCCCGGACGCGTGCACCGAGGTCGAGGCGGAGGCCACGGCCCGACGGCTCATGCCGCTGTACTCCGGGCCGGCGGCGGTCGAGGCGCGCGGGTCCGCGCAGGAGGAGCTGGTCGACCTGCTCGGCCTGCCCGACGTGCGGGACGTCGACCTCGACGTGGCCTGGCGGGGGCGCCTCGAGCGCGACCGGCTGCGGGTGCCGATCGGCCAGGACACGGCGGGCGCGCCGCTCGTGCTCGACCTCAAGGAGTCCGCCCAGCAGGGCATGGGCCCGCACGGCGTGCTCATCGGCGCCACCGGCTCCGGCAAGTCGGAGGTGCTGCGCACGCTCGTGCTCGCACTGGCGCTGACGCACTCGCCGGAGGAGCTCAACTTCGTCCTCGTCGACTTCAAGGGTGGTGCGACGTTCGCCGGCATGGCCGGGATGCCGCACGTGTCGGCGATCATCACGAACCTCTCGGACGAGCTCTCGCTGGTCGACCGGTTCCAGGACGCCCTGACCGGTGAGATGACGCGGCGCCAGGAGCTGCTGCGCGCGGCGGGCAACTTCGCGAACGTCGGCGACTACGAGAAGGCCCGCCGCGGCGGGCGCACCGACCTCGCGCCGCTGCCCGCGCTGCTCGTCGTCGTCGACGAGTTCTCGGAGCTGCTGTCGGCCAAGCCGGAGTTCGTGGACAGCTTCGTCGCGATCGGCCGCGTCGGCCGCTCGCTGCACGTGCACCTGCTGATCGCCTCGCAGCGCCTCGAGGAGGGGCGCCTGCGCGGGCTCGACACCTACCTGTCCTACCGCATCGGCCTGCGGACGTTCTCCGGCGCCGAGTCGCGCGCCGTGCTCGGCGTGCCGGACGCGGTGGACCTGCCGCGCGAGCCGGGCGTCGGCTACCTCAAGGTCGGCACCGAGGGCATGACGCAGTTCAAGGCGGCGTACGTCTCCGGGCGCCCGCCGCGCCGCGCCGAGATCACGCGCCGGGCCGACGGCGGCGGCGTGCGCGCCGTCACGTCGTTCACGGCGGCGCCCGTGGCCGCGCCGGTCGAGCCGGAGCAGGTCGAGGTGCTCGACGCGGCGACAGTGGCCGCCGAGGGCCGCGACGACCGCGTGACGTTCGACATCGCGGTCGACCGCATGACCGGCCGCGGGCCGCAGGCGCACAAGGTGTGGCTGCCGCCGCTGGAGACCCCGGACCCGCTCGACGAGCTGCTGGGCGACCTGGCGCCGGACCCGGCGCTGGGCCTGGTGAGCCGCCGCTGGCGCGAGGCGGGCACCATGACCGTGCCCGTGGGCGTCGTCGACGTGCCGCTCGAGCAGCGCCGCGAGCCGCTCGTCGTGTCGCTGTCCGGCTCGGCGGGGCACATGGCGGTCGTCGGCCGCCCGGTGTCCGGCAAGAGCACGCTGCTGCGCTCGACGGTCGTCGCGCTGTCGCTGACGCGCACGCCGCTCGAGGTGCAGTTCTACGTCCTCGACTTCGGCGGCGGCACGTTCATCGGCCTGCGCGACCTGCCGCACGTGTCGGGCGTCGCCACGCGCACCGAGGCAGAGGCCGTGCGCCGCACGGTCGCCGAGGTCGCGGGCGTCGTCGACCGCCGCGAGCAGTACTTCCGCGAGCAGGGCATCGACTCGATCGAGACGTACCGCGCCCGCCGGGCCGCCGGTACGGCGGACGACGGCTGGGGCGACGTGTTCCTCGTCGTCGACGGCTGGGGCACGCTGCGCGGCGAGTTCGAGGCGCTCGAGGCGACCGTGCAGTCGATCGCCGCGCGCGGCCTCTCGTACGGCGTGCACGTCATGGTCTCGGCGACCCGCTGGATGGAGATCCGCCCGCAGGTCAAGGACCTCATCGGCACCCGGCTCGAGCTGCGGCTCGGCGACGCCGGTGACTCCGAGGTCGACCGCCGCGCGGCCGCCAACGTGCCCGCGTCCATGCCGGGCCGCGGCCTCACGCCGACCAAGCTGCACATGCTCGGCGCGCTGCCGCGGATCGACGGCTCGGGCGACCCGTCGACGCTGGCCGACGGCGTCGCGGACCTCGTGGCCCGCACCCGGGCGGCCTGGCGCGGACCCGCCGGCCCGCGCCTGCGCCTGCTGCCGACGATGCTCCCGCTCGACGAGCTCCGCGCCGCCGCGGGGCCCGACGACCGGCGCATCCTGCTCGGCGTCGACGAGGACGCGCTCGCGCCGTTCGGGCTGGACCCGGCCGACGAGCCGCACCTGTTCCTGTACGGCGAGTCGGACGCCGGCAAGACGTCGCTGCTGCGCACGTTCGCGGCCGAGGTCCAGCGGCTCTACACGCCGCAGGAGGCCAAGATCTTCGTCGTCGACTACCGGCGCGCGCTCCTCGGCGAGATCCCGCAGGAGTACCTCGGCGCGTACCTGACGACGGCCGAGATGACGCAGGGCGGCATGGAGGACCTCGCGGCGTTCTTCCGGACCCGCGTGCCGGGTCCGGACGTCACCCCCGAGCAGCTGCGCACGCGGTCGTGGTGGAAGGGCGCCGAGGGCTTCGTCCTCGTCGACGACTACGACCTCGTCGCGACGTCGCAGGGCAACCCGATGCTGCCGATCGTCCCGCTGCTGG
This sequence comes from Cellulomonas pasadenensis, assembly GCF_047229365.1. Lineage (NCBI taxonomy): Bacteria > Bacillati > Actinomycetota > Actinomycetes > Micrococcales > Cellulomonadaceae > Cellulomonas > Cellulomonas pasadenensis. Next base: position 4,111 of record NZ_JBFTEP010000153.1, read on the forward strand.
CGCAGGCCGCCGACCTGGGTCTGCACGTGGTCGTCGCCCGGCACACCGGTGGCGCGAGCCGCGCCGCGTACGACCAGGTGCTCCAGCGCCTGAGCGACCTCGGCACGACCGGCATCCTGCTGTCCGGCAACCCCGACGAGGGTCAGCTCATCGGCCGCGTCAAGGCGGTGCAGGCCCCCCCGGGGCGCGTGCAGGTGGTGAGCCGCGACCGCGGGCTGTTCCAGGGGCAGCTCGCGTTCCAGCCGTCGCGGCACGGCTGACCGCGCCCGCCGGGCGCCGCGCGCGTCCGGTGGGCGGCCTGTCGGTGGCGTGCGCCAGGATGAGCGGGTGGACGACGCGCGTGCAGCAACCGGCGAGGGTGTGACCAGCGGAGGCGTGACCAGCGAGGACCTGACCAGCGAGGGTCTGACCGGCGACGACGTGGCCGGGGGCGCGGCGACCGGCGTCCCGCCGGTGCCGGCGTCGGCCGAGGTGCGGCGCCGCTGGACCGAGCTCGCGGCGTCCCTCGAGGCCGACCAGTTCGCGTACTACCTGCGCGACGCGCCCACGTCGTCCGACGCGGACTACGACGCCCGCATGCGGGAGCTCGCCGCGCTCGAGGACGCCCACCCGGACCTGCGGACCCCCGACTCGCCGACGCAGCGGGTGGGCGGCACGTTCTCGACGGAGTTCGGCGCGGTCGACCACGTCGAGCGGATGCTCTCGCTGGACAACGTCTTCTCGGCCGAGGAGCTGAGCGCGTGGGCGGACCGCGTCGTGCGGGACCTCGAGACGCAGGACGTGCACTGGCTGTGCGAGCTCAAGATCGACGGCCTCGCGATCGCGCTGCTGTACGAGCGGGGCCGGTTGGTGCGCGCCGCCACGCGCGGCGACGGGCGCACGGGCGAGGACGTGACGCTCAACGTCCGCACCATCTCGACCATCCCGCACGTGCTCGCGGGCGACCCGGCGACGCACCCCGAGCTCATCGAGGTGCGCGGCGAGATCTTCTTCCCGGTACAGGCCTTCGAGGAGCTCAATGCCGCCCAGGTGGCGGCCGGCAAGGCGCCGTTCGCCAACCCGCGCAACGCGGCGGCGGGCTCGCTGCGGCAGAAGGACCCGCGCGTGACCGCGTCGCGCCGGCTGCGCATGTACGCGCACGGCATCGGCGCGCTGCGGGGCGGACCGGAGATCACGCGGCAGTCGCAGGTGTACGACCTGCTCGCCGGGTGGGGCGTGCCGGTCTCCCCGCACACCCGCGTGCTCGACGCGTTCGGCGACGTGCAGGCCTTCGTCGCGCACCACGGCGAGCACCGGCACGACGTCGAGCACGAGATCGACGGGGTCGTCGTCAAGGTCGACGAGCGGTCGTCGCAGCGCCGCCTCGGCGCGACCAGCCGCGCGCCGCGCTGGGCGATCGCCTACAAGTACCCGCCGGAGGAGGTGAACACCCGCCTGCTGGCGATCGAGGTCGGCATCGGCCGCACGGGGCGGGCGACGCCGTTCGGCGTCATGGAGCCCGTGGTGGTGTCCGGGTCGACGGTGCGGCAGGCGACGCTGCACAACCAGGAGGTCGTGGCCGCCAAGGGCGTGCGGGTCGGCGACATGGTCGTGCTGCGCAAGGCCGGCGACGTCATCCCGGAGATCGTCGGTCCCGCGCCCGCCGCACCGGACGACGACGTCGAGCGCGTGACGTGGCACATGCCGACGGACTGCCCCGAGTGCGGCACGCCCCTGCGGCCGATGCGCGAGGGCGACATCGACCTGCGCTGCCCGAACGCGCGCTCGTGCCCGGCGCAGGTGCGCGGGCGGGTGGAGCACATCGGCTCCCGCGGCGGTCTCGACGTGGAGGCGCTCGGCGAGGTGACGGCCGCCGCGCTCACGCAGCCCGAGGTGCCCGCGGACCCGCCCGTGCCCAACGAGGCGTACCTCTTCGACCTCGTCGGCTACGCCCTGGACGCGCCCGCGGACGAGGTCGCGCGCGTGCGCGAGCGCAGCACCGCGCTGCTCGCGCAGGTCGAGGTCGTCGTGCGCGACCCGGAGACGGGCCTGCCGCGCGAGGACGAGGACGGGCGCGTGCGCCGCCGCGCGCCGTTCCGCCGCACGCTCAAGCACACGAAGGCCGCGCAGGCGGCGGCCGCTGCCGAGGGACGCACGCTGCCGGACTGGGAGCCGTCGGAGTCGGCGCGCACGCTGCTCGACCAGCTCGACGCCGCGAAGACCAAGGACCTGTGGCGCGTGCTCGTGTCGCTGTCGATCCGCAACGTCGGGCCGACAGCCGCTCGCGCGCTGGCCACCCGGTTCGGCTCGATGGCGGCGCTGCGCGCGGTCGTCGAGGGCGACCCCGCGCAGGCCGTCACGGACCTGTCGCAGGTGGAGGGCATCGGGCCCGTCATCGCCGAGTCGCTCGTGCAGTGGTTCACCGGTCCGGAGGGGGACTGGCACCGGGAGGTCGTCGACCGGTGGACGGCCGCCGGGGTGCGGATGCGCGACGAGCGGGACGCGTCGATGACGCCCACGCTCGGGGGGCTCACGGTCGTCGTCACGGGCTCGCTCGAGGGGTTCAGCCGCGACGGCGCCAAGGAGGCGATCATCGCGCGCGGCGGCAAGGCGTCGGGTTCCGTCTCCAAGAAGACGGACTACGTCGTGGTGGGGGAGAACGCCGGCACCAAGGAGGCGAAGGCGCTCGAGCTGGGGCTGCGCATCCTCGACGAGGCCGGGTTCGTCGCGCTGCTGGCCGGTGGTCCGGCGGCCGTCGGCGACGTCCCCGAGGCCGCGGAGGGCGAGGGGCCGGACCCGGACGCCGGTGACGCACCCGACGCGTGACCGGGGGCGGGCGCTCGGCCGTGCGGGTGACGTCCGGCGTCCGGGGGCTGGGCGGATCGTCCGGACCATCCGGTCGTCGGTAACCTCCGTGACCATGACGGTTCCCGGTGGCGGCTTCGAGACGGAGGCCCTCGTGGCCCGCATCGAGCAGCAGGTGGCCCAGGCGCAGGAGACGGCCCGCCGCGCGGAGCAGGTGCGCGACCGGTTCGAGCAGGTGCGCGGCCAGGCGAGCTCGCCTCGCGGCGAGGTCCGCGTGACCGTCGAGACGACGGGCCGGATCACCGCCCTGGACCTGCACGAGGACGCGCTGCGCCTCGACCCCCGCGACCTGTCCGCGCTGATCCTCGAGACCGTCGGCGCCGCGCAGCGGCAGGCCGCCACGGAGTCGATCGCCCTCGTCGAGGGGACGTTCGGGGCGGAGTCCGGCGTGGCGACGAACCTGCGCGCCGAGCTGGCGCGCATGACGCCGCCGGAGGACCCGCGCACGCAGCGCGACGAGATCCGGTGGACGTGACGCCCGTCCGGCGCACGACACCGCAGCCGACACCGCGCCCGACGCACCGAGGGGGAGCATGAGCCAGGACCGGATCGTCCTCGACAGCGACGTCGTCACCGCGCACGTCGGCCGCGTGCGGTCGGTGTCCGCGGACATCGGCACCGCGCACTCCGCGGCCGCCGGCCTGAATCTCGGCGGCGGCGCGTTCGGCATCCTCTGCGCCGTCCTCGTGCCGCCCGCGGTGGCCGTCTCGCAGGCGGCGTTGAACGCGATCCAGGAGGCACAGGACCTCGTCGACCGCAGCGCCGACCAGATCGCCGCGGTCGTCGCCGACTTCGCGGCGCTCGAGGAGCAGATCCGCGGGGAGCTGGAGCCGATCTCCGCCGCGGTGCAGGCCGTCCCCGACCGGTGACGGCGAACCCGTTGGTGGCGCCGGTCGTCGACACGTCGACGCCGTTCCAGGGGGCGTTTCTGCTGGAGTCGGGTGAGGCGCTGGTCTCGGCGATCCAGAACGAGTCGTGGGTCGAGGGCGGTCTTGCGGCGTTCTC
>NZ_JBFTEP010000154.1:0-7806 GCF_047229365.1 Cellulomonas pasadenensis
CCGCCGCGCTGCTCGTCCCGCCGCTCGCCGCCGCGCTGCTCGTCCCGCCGCTCGCCGTCCGGACGCGCACCTTCGCCGCGCCCGCGCCCACGACGACCCCGCGGCCGGCGCGGGGCGCGCTCGTCCGTGGCGGGGGTGGGGTCGGTCGTGCTCACGACGTCCCATCCTCCCAGGCGTGCGGCGTGCACCGCGCGGTCATTGCCGTCGCGGGGCGTGCGCCCTACCGTTCGGCGGGTCGGCCCGGCACCGGGCGCAGCCCGCGCCACGGCCCGCGACGCGCTGGACCAGGGGGACGCATGCACCACCACGGCACCCACCTCGCGCTGCTCGCCGCGGGCGTCCTGGCGCTCGGGTTCGCCGGCGAGCGGCTCGCCGGCGGTGCGTCCGGGCCGCTGCTCGTCACGCTCGTGGCCGCCGTGGTGGCCGGGGGCGCGGCGGTCGTCGCCGGGCTCCTGGGCCTGGTCGGCTCGGGCCGGGACGACCACCGCGACTGACGCCGCACGCCTCGGCGGCTCCCGCGCGGCTCCGTCACTCGAGCACGGCCGTCGCCTCCACCTCGACGAGGAACGCCGGGTCCGCCAGCGCCTGCACGCCGATGCCCGTGAGGGGTGCCGCGGGCGTCACCCCGAGCCGTGCGGCGGCGCGCGCCACGCCCTCGGCGAACAGCGGCATCCGCTCGGGCGTCAGGTCGACGGCGTAGACGCGCAGCCGGGTGACGTCGTCGAACGTCGCGCCGACGGACGCGAGGGCCGTCGCGACGTTGAGGTAGCACTGCTCGGTCTGCGCGGCCAGGTCGCCGGCGCCGACGAGCCGTCCCTCGCCGTCGAGCGCGACCTGCCCGGCGACGCGGACGGTGCGACCGCCGGTGGCGACGGACACGTGGCGGTAGAGGTCGACGGGGGCGAGGCCGTCAGGGTTCGACAGGGACACGGGCACGGGGTCCTCCACGAGGTCGGGGCTCCGCGGTTCGCGGTGCCGTGCCGCCACCGTGCATGCTTCACACCGGTGTCAGGGTCAAGTCGGCCCGCGCGGAGGGAGCACGGTGCGCATCGGGGAGGTCGCCGCGGCGACGGGGGCGTCGGCCCGGTCGCTGCGCCACTACGAGCAGCTGGGGCTCATCGCGTCGCGCCGGGAGCCCAACGGGTACCGCGACTACGACGAGGAGACGGTCGTGCGGGTCCGGCAGATCCGCGGGCTGCTCGACAGCGGCATCCCGACCCGCGTCATCGAGCGGATGCTGCCGTGCCTGGACGGCGGCCCGGACATCCTCCCCGACGAGGCCACGCCCGAGCTCCTCGCCGGGCTGGAGCAGGAGCGCGCGTCCCTCGACGCCCGCATCGCGACCCTGGTCCGCAGCCGCGAGGCCCTGACCGGCTACATCGCGACGGTCACGGCGGCACGCACCACCCCCTGACGGGCGTCGCCGGTGACGTGCTCGGCGTGCCGGCGGTGAGGCGGTCAGGGCCGGGTGCGCGCGGGTCGGCGTGGACGGCGTCGGTCTCGGTGCGTACGCTCGTACACATGGCCTCCGACGCGCCGACCGCCGTCCGCGACCTCTGACGCCCCGATGCGCGCGCGCCGCACCGACCCCGGACGCCGGGACCGCATCCTCGACGTCACGCTCGACCTGATCGCCGAGGTCGGCGTCGCGGGCGTGTCGCACCGCCGCATCGCCGCGCGCGCGGACGTGCCCCTCGGGTCGATGACCTACCACTTCGAGGGCATGGACGACCTGCTGCACGCGGCGTTCACGCGGTTCGCGGACCGCGGCGGCGAGCGGTTCGCGCAGCGGCTCGGCGCGGCCCGCGACCGTCCGGAGGCCGTGACGGCCGTCGTCGACCTCGTGCACGAGCTCTCCGACCCGCGGACCGACGCCGAGCGCGTCGTCATGTACGAGCTGTACACGCTCGCCGCGCGCGACCCCCGCTACCGCACGATCACGACCGCGTGGATGGCGCGCAGCCGCCGCGAGCTCGGCCGGCACTTCGCGCCCGACGTCACACGCCGCCTCGACGCGCTCGTCGAGGGGCTCTCGCTGCACCGCGCGCTCGACGAGGACCCGTTCGACCGGACCCTGACCGAGGACGCGGTCCGCCGGCTCGTGGGCGACGCCTGACGCGGCCGTCGGAAAACACCGTGCGCGCCCCGGCCGTCCCGCCTACCGTCGACCCCGTGCTGAGCTGACCCCTGCCCCGAGTCCCCGTCCGACTCAACCGCGCCCGTCGAGCCGACAGCTCCGGGCGCCCGCAGGTGGTGATCGCATGACCCCCGTGCTGCGCGCACGCTCCCTCGTCCGCTCCTACGACGGCCGCACGGTGCTCGACGGCGTCGACGTCGACGTCGACCCCGGGCACCGGCTCGGCGTCGTCGGCGAGAACGGCGTCGGCAAGTCGACGCTGCTGCGGCTGCTCGCCGGCCTCGACGACCCCGACTCGGGCGAGGTCGTCCGGCCGCCCGACCTCGGGTACCTCGGGCAGGAGCCGCTGCTCGACCCGGCGGCGACGCCCGACGACGTCCTCGCCGACGCGCTCGCGCACGTGCGGGCCGTCGCCGACGCGCTCGACGGGGCGGCCGCGGCGCTCGCGGACGACGCCCCGGGCGCCGCCGACGCGTACGCGGCCGCGCTGGCCCGCGCCGAGCTCGCCGGCGTCTGGGACGCCGACCGCCGGGCCGACGTCGCCCTCGCGGGCCTCGGCCTGGGCGACGTCGCGCGGGACCGGCCGGTCGGCACGCTGTCGGGCGGGCAGCGGTCCCGGCTGGCGCTCGCCGCGCTGCTCGTGCGGCAGCCGGCGGCCGTCCTGCTGGACGAGCCGACCAACCACCTGGACGACGACGCCGCCGGCTACCTCGCCGACGCGCTGCGGCGGCTGCCCGGCGCCGTGCTGCTCACCAGCCACGACCGGGTGTTCCTCGACGAGGTGTGCACCGGCGTGCTCGACCTCGACCCGGGGCTCGACGGCCCGACGACGTACGGCGGCACGTTCACGGACTACCTGGAGGCGCGCCGCGTCGCCCGCGAGCGCTGGGAGCAGCGGTACCGCGACGAGCAGGACGAGCTGAGGTCCCTCCGGGTCGCCGTGCGGACGACCGCACGGCGCGTCGGGCACGACCGGGCGATGGGCAACGAGGCGAAGCTGCCCTGGGACGCCAAGGGAGCGCGCGTCGAGCAGCAGGTCTCCCGCCGGGTGCGGGACGCGCGCCGCCGCCTCGACACCCTCGACGCGGAGCAGGTGCGCCGCCCGCCGGCGCCGCTGCGGTTCGCGATGCCCGCGCCGCGCGAGGCCCGCACGCCGGTGGTGCTGCAGGTCCGCGACGCGACCGTGCCGGGGCGCGTGCACGTGCCCGCGCTGGACCTCGACGCCTCGGCGCGGCTGCTCGTCACCGGCCCGAACGGCGCCGGCAAGTCGACGCTGCTGCACCTGCTCGCGGGCGACCTGGCGCCGGCGCACGGCACGGTGCACCGGACGCGCGGGGTCGAGGTGGCGCTGCTCGAGCAGGACGTCGGCCTGACCGACGACCCCCGCACGCCCCGCGCCCTGTACGCGGCGGTGACGGCGGACCGCCCGGACGCACCGCCGCTCGTCGACCTCGGGCTCGTCGCACCCCGCGACGTCGACCGGGCGATGCGCGAGCTGTCCGTCGGCCAGCGGCGGCGCGTCGTCCTCGCCCTGCTCGTGGCCCGGACGCCGCACGTGCTGCTGCTCGACGAGCCGACCAACCACGTGTCGGTCACGCTCGCCGGGGAGCTCGCCGACGCGCTCGCGACCGCGCCGGGCGCCGTCGTCGTCGCGACGCACGACCGCTGGCTGCGGCGCACGTGGACGGACGCGCGGGCCGAGGTGCGGGACGGTGTGCTCGTCGCCGGGTGAGCCCTCCGGGTGCGGTGACCCGTCCGGGTGGACGGGCGGGCACGGGTGGGCACGGGCGCGACCGGCACGGCATGCTGGGCCCCTGGGCGATTCGTCCGGATCGCCGACGCCGACGACGGGAGGGCCCGTGCTCGACGCCCCGTGGCCCCCGCCGCACGACGGGCCGCAGCAGCCGCGCGACGCGCACGCCCGCGCGTGGACGGCCGACGTCCGCCGAGCCGCGCCGCCGCCCGCGTCCGCCTCGTGGTGGCCCGCGGACGCCCCCGGCGGTGCGCTGCCGCGGCGTGCGTCGGACGGGCACGCGCGGGACGGGCAGGCACGCGACCGGCGGGCGCCGGACGGCCACGCCCGCGACGCGCACGCACGCGACGTGCACCGCGCCGACGGGTGGCCGGCGCCCGGCGCCGCCCGACCGCGGCCGCACGCCACCTGGCTGCCGGAGCCGGCGTGGATCCCGCAGCCCTCCCCCGCGCCGGAGCAGCGGTGGACGCCGGAGCAGGACTGGGTGGCGACGTTCGCGCGCCGCGCCCCGGCCGCCGACCTGCCCGCCGACGACGGTCCCGGGAGGGCCGCGCGCTGGCTCGTCGGCGGTGCCGTCGCGGCGGTCGTCGTCCCGCTGCTCGTCCTGGCGGTCGCGCTGGGCCTGTGACGCGCCGCCTGCGACGTGCCCCGCCTGTGACGCGCCGCCTGCGACGTGCTCCGCCCGTGACGTGCCGGGCGCGGCGTCTGGTTACCGTGGGCGCGTGACCGACCACGCACGCGGCGACACCGAGCTGCGCACCGACGGCGAGCGCCGCGCGGCCGAGGCCCTCGACGCGGCGGGCATCGCCTACGAGCGGACCCGCCACGGGCGCGTGTCGTCGCTCGCGGAGGCGGCCGCGGCGCGCGGCATCGACCCGGCCGACCTGCTCAAGACCCTCGTGGTGCGGCGCGGCGAGGACGACCACGTGCTCGTCCTCGTGCCCGGCGACCGCACCATCTCCTGGCCGCGCCTGCGCGCGCTGCTCGGGGTCAGCCGCATGTCGATGCCCGACGCGGCGACCGCGCTGGCCGTCACCGGGTACGAGCGCGGCACGATCACGCCGTTCGGCACGACCCGCACGTGGCCCGTCGTCGCGGACGAGCGGGTGCGCGGGCACCGGGTGTCGATCGGCGGCGGCGGGCACGGCGTGGGGTTCACGCTCGACGGCGACGACCTGGTGCGCGCGCTCGGCGCGACCGTGGCGGACGTCACGGACCCGGAGGGCTGAGCCGGCCCTCCCGGGGGCGCCTCGCACGCCTCTCACCTGCCGGTTCACCCGTCCGGGGAACGTCCGGGGCGGGTTCGACGTTCAGCGAGACGGCCGTGGGGGCGCCGGGTAGCGTTACCGCGCCGTCGAGCCCGGTCCGACGACGTACCGACATCGACGCAGGAGCAGGAGACACCGCCATGACGGAGCTGAGGGACGCCGTGCCCGGGCTCGAGGAGGCCGCGCCTGTGCACGCCATCCGGGTCGAGGCCGAGGACGGTCGCGCGGCGGTGCGCCTCGTCGGCGAGATCGACGCCGCGCTGCGCCCCGAGGCCAGCGCGTCGATGGGCATGGCGCTCATGAGCGGGCTGCCCGTCGTCATCGACGCGACGGAGGCGACGTTCGTCGACTCGTCGGGCGTCGCGTTCGTGCTCCAGCTCCACCTCGCCGCGTCGGAGGCGGGCATCCCCGTGACGCTGCGCGACCCGCACCGGGTGCTGCGCGAGGTGCTCGACATGGTGGGCCTGTCGGTCGTCATCCCGGACGACGAGGGCTGATCCCGCACCGCGTCCGCGGGCTGCGGGGCGCGGCGGACGGGGGCGTGTCGGTGGGCGCGGCTACGTTTCGGCGCATGCGGTTGCTGCACACCTCCGACTGGCACCTGGGTCGTACCCTGCACGGGGTCGACCTGCTGGACCACCAGGCGGCGCACCTCGACCACCTGGTCGACGTCGTGCGCGCCGAGGCGGTCGACGCCGTCGTCGTCGCGGGGGACGTGTACGACCGCGCGATCCCGCCGGTCGAGGCGGTGACGCTGCTGTCGGAGACGCTCGCGCGGCTCGCCGAGCACACGACCGTGGTGGTGACGTCGGGCAACCACGACTCCGCGACCCGGCTCGGGTTCGGGGCGGCGCTGATGCGCGAGCGCGTCCGGCTGCGCACGCGCGTCGCCGGGCTGGCGGAGCCGGTGGTGCTGCCGTCCGACGGCGGGGACGTGCTGGTCTACGGGCTCCCCTACCTGGACCCGGACGCCGCGCGCGTCGAGCTCGGCGAGGACGGGCCGGACGGCGGGCGCGTGCCGCTGGCGCGCTCGCACCAGGCCGTGACGGCGGCGGCCATGGCGCGCGTGCGGGCGGATGCGGCGGGGCGGCGCGGGGCGGGCCGGCCGCGGACCGTGGTCGCGGCGCACGCGTTCGTCGTCGGCGGCGAGGCCAGCGAGTCCGAGCGGGACATCCGCGTGGGCGGGGTCGACCACGTGACCGCGGACGTGTTCGCGGGCGTGGACTACGTCGCGCTCGGGCACCTGCACGGGCCGCAGGTCGTCCCGGGGCCGGACGGCACGGTGCTGCGCTACTCGGGATCACCGCTCGCGTACTCGTTCTCCGAGCTGCGGCACCGCAAGTCGTCGGTGCTCGTCGACCTGGCGGGCGACGCGCCCGTGACCGAGCTCGTGCCCGCACCGGTGCCGCGCCGCCTGGCCGAGGTCACCGGGACCCTCGACGACCTGCTCGGCGCGGCCGGCGAGCCGCACACGGACGACTGGGTGCGGGTCACCGTGACCGACCCGGCCCGGCCGTCCGACCTGTTCCGCCGCGTGCGGGCACGGTTCCCGCACGCCCTGGCGGTGCACCACCGCCCCGCCGGCGCGGAGCGGGCGGCGGCACGGGCCGCGCTCGTCACGTCGGCGGCCGACCCCGTCGAGGTGGCCGGCGACTTCGTCGCGCACGTCACGGGCGCACCCCCCACCGACGCCGAGGTGCACGTGCTGCGGCGCGCCTACGAGCAGGTCCTCGCCGGCGAGCGGAGCGCCTGATGCAGCTGCGCTCCCTCACGGTCCAGGCGATCGGGCCGTTCGCCGGCCGGCACACCGTCGACTTCGCCGCGCTCGGCGCGGCCGGGCTCTTCCTGCTCGAGGGGCCGACCGGCGCGGGCAAGTCGACGCTCATCGACGCCGTCGTGTTCGCCCTCTACGGCAAGGTCGCCGGCGCCGACGCGAGCGACGAGCGGCTGCGGTCCGCGTACGCGGCGCCCGAGGTCGAGTCCGTGGTCGACCTCGTGCTCGAGGTGCCGTCGGGCGTGTACCGCGTGCGGCGGACGCCGGCCTACCAGCGTCCCAAGCGCCGCGGCGCGGGCACCACGACGGCGCAGGCGAGCGCGCGCCTGTGGCGGCTGCCGGCCGACGTCGACTGCACCGGCGGGCCGGACGCGCTCGACACCGTCGGCGAGCTCGTGAGCACGCGCCTCGACGAGGTGGGGCACGAGCTGCAGCGGGTGGTCGGGCTGGACCGCGCGCAGTTCGTCCAGACGATCGTGCTGCCGCAGGGCGAGTTCGCGCGGTTCCTGCGCGCCAACCCGGAGGACCGGCGCGGGCTGCTGCAGAAGATCTTCGGCACCGCCGTCTACGAGCAGGTGCAGCAGCAGCTCGCGCAGCTGCGCCGCGAGGCCGACCGCGCCGTCGAGGCGGCACGCGCCGAGCTGCAGGGCGCCGCGGCGCACCTGGTGGGCGCGTGCGGGCTCGACGCGGAGGCGGCCGAGGAGCTGCGCGGCGCGCTCGCGGGGGCCGTGACGGGCACGATCGGTGCGGGGACGGGCGTCGCGGGGACGGGTGTGGCGGGGACGGGCGTCGCGGGGACGGGCGCTGCCGGCGCGGCGGACGGCGCCGGTGACGGGCCCGCGGCGCGCGTGGCGGCGGTGGTCGACGGTGCGGT
>NZ_JBFTEP010000155.1:0-7797 GCF_047229365.1 Cellulomonas pasadenensis
CGCCGTCACCGCGACGCCCGCGTCCGCCGGCCCGGTCGCCGCCGGCCCCGCCCCGGCCGGACCCGCGCCCCTCACGCCGACCGAGGACCTGCGCGCCGCGCTCGCCGCGGTCCGCGCCGAGGTCGGCAAGGCCGTCGTCGGCCAGGACGCCGCCGTCACGGGCCTGATCATCGCGCTGCTGTGCCGCGGGCACGTGCTGCTCGAGGGCGTGCCCGGCGTCGCGAAGACGCTGATGGTGCGCAGCCTCTCGGGCGCGCTGGCCCTCGGCACCAAGCGCGTGCAGTTCACGCCCGACCTCATGCCGGGCGACGTGACCGGCTCGCTCGTCTACGACGCCCGCACGGCCGAGTTCTCGTTCCGCGAGGGCCCCGTCTTCACGCACCTGCTCCTGGCCGACGAGATCAACCGCACGCCCCCGAAGACGCAGGCGTCCCTCCTCGAGGCCATGGAGGAGCGGCAGGTCTCCGTCGACGGCGTCCCGCGCCCGCTGCCCGACCCGTTCGTCGTCGTCGCGACGCAGAACCCCGTCGAGTACGAGGGCACGTACCCGCTGCCCGAGGCGCAGCTCGACCGGTTCCTGCTCAAGCTCACGCTGCCGCTCCCGGAGCGCGCGGACGAGGTCGAGGTCCTCGCCCGGCACGCCGCCGGCTTCGACCCGCGCGACCTGGCCGCGGCGGGCGTCCGTGCGGTGGCCGGCGCCGCCGAGCTCGCGCGGGCGCGGGCCGAGGTCGCGCGCGTCCAGGTCGCGCCCGAGGTCCTCGGCTACGTCGTCGACGTGTGCCGTGCGACGCGCACGTCGCCGTCCCTCGCGCTGGGCGTCTCGCCCCGCGGGGCGACCGCGCTGCTGGCGACCGCCCGCGCGTGGGCGTGGCTGTCGGGGCGCGGCTACGTCACCCCGGACGACGTGCAGGCGCTCGCGCACCCGACGCTGCGCCACCGCGTGCAGCTGCGCGCCGAGGCGGAGATCGAGGGCGTCACCACCGAGTCGGTGCTCGACACCGTGCTCGCGTCCGTCCCGGTCCCCCGCTGAGCCGTGGCCGTCACCTCCCGCGCGGTCCTGGTCGCGCTCGCCGGTCTGCTGCCGGTCGCGGTGCTGCCCGCGCCCGTCACGGTGCTGGTCTGGGCGGTCGTCGTGGCGGTGCTGTGCGCGGTGGACGTGGCGCTCGCGGCGTCGCCGCGCGAGGTCGCCGTGTCCCGCGACGTGCCGCGCGCGGTGCGGCTCGGGCAGGCGACGCGCTCGGCGCTCACGCTCCGGGCCGTGGGCGACCGCCGCGTGCGGGCGCTCGTGCGGGACGCGTGGCCGCCGTCCGCGCTCCCCGGCGGTGACGCCCCGACGGGCGCGCGCACGCCCCGGCACCGGGTCGACGTACCACCCGGCGAGTCCCGCACGGTCACGACGCCGCTGGTGCCGACGCGCCGCGGCGACCTGCCCGGGGACCGGGTCACCCTGCGCACGGTCGGGCCGCTCGGCCTCGCCGGCCGCCAGGTGTCGCTCACGGTGCCCGCGCGGCTGCGCGTGCTGCCCGAGTTCGCGTCCCGGCGGCACCTGCCGTCGCGGCTCGCGCGCCTGCGCGAGCTCGACGGGCGCGCCGCGGTGCAGGTGCGCGGCGCCGGCACGGAGTTCGACTCGCTGCGCGAGTACGTCGACGGCGACGACGTCCGCTCGATCGACTGGCGCGCGACCGCCCGGCGCCAGGAGGTCGTCGTCCGCACGTGGCGGCCGGAGCGCGACCGGCACGTGCTGCTCGTCGTCGACACGTCGCGCACGAGCGCGGCGCGCGTCCTCGACGCGACGCGCCTCGAGGCGTCGGTCGAGGCGGCCCTGCTGCTCGGCGTGCTCGCCGCGCACGCCGGCGACCGCGTGGAGCTCCTCGCGTACGACCGGCGCGTGCGCGCCCGGGTCGCCGACACGCACCAGAGCCGCGTCCTCCCGGGCCTGGCCGAGGCGCTCGCCGGCGTGCAGCCCGAGCTCGTGGAGACGGACTGGGCCGGCCTCGTCACCCAGGTGCGGTCCCGGCTGAGCCGGCGGGCGCTCGTCGTGCTGCTGACGTCGCTCGACCCCGCGGCCGTCGAGCAGGGGCTCCTCGAGGTGGTCGGCCAGCTGACGCGGCGCCACCAGGTGGTCCTCGCCTCGGTCGCCGACCCCGAGCTCGAGGAGCTCCGGACGGCGCGCCGCACCGTGGAGGAGGTCTTCGACGCGGCGGCGGCCGAGCGTGCCCTCCTCGAGCGCGCCGCCGTCGGCGTGCGGCTGCGCCAGCGCGGCGTCGAGGTCGTCGAGGCGCTGCCGGACGATCTCGCGCCGCGGCTCGCGGACACGTACCTCGCGCTCAAGGCGGCCGGGCGGCTCTGAGCGACGGCGGGGCGTGACCCACCCCGCTGACCGGCCGGCGCCCCGCTGTCGGCCCGCGCAGTGCGGACCGACCCGCGCGTGCCGCCGCGCGCGCTAGCGTCGCCTCCCGTGGACGCCCCGCTCGACGACCGCGCGCTCAACCGCGCGCTGCTCGCACGTCAGCACCTGCTGAGCCGGTCGACCGCCGGCGTCGAGCAGGTCGTCGCGGACGTCGTGGGGCTCCAGGCGCAGAACCCGTGGTCGCCGTTCGTGGGCCTGTGGAGCCGGGTGGAGGGGTTCCGCACCGGCACGCTCGACGCGCTGCTGCTCGACCGCCGCGTCGTGCGGATCGCCGCCATGCGGTCGACGATCCACCTCGTGGGCGCCGAGGACGCCGCCGTGCTCGCGACGCTCGTCCGCCCGGTCCTGCACCGCGAGCTGCGCGCGAACCCGCAGCGGCGCGCCGCGGCCGACGCCGTCGACCTCGACCTCCTCGCCCGGCTCGCCGCGGACCACGTCGGCGCGGAGCCGCGCCCGACGACGCGGCTCGGCGCCCACCTCGCCGCCACGTGGCCCGACGTGGACCCGCTGCTCCTCGCGACGTTCGCGCGGGCGCTGCTGCCGCTCGTGCAGGTGCCGCCGCGCGGGCTGTGGCGGGGGTCCGCCGCGCCGACGCTCACCACCCTCGACGCGTGGGTGCCCCACGCCGTCGCGGCCGCGGGCGACCTGACGGACCCGGACGTGCGCCGCCGCGCCGAGGAGCGCCTCGTGCTCCGGTACCTGGCGGCGTACGGGCCGGCGTCGGTCGCCGACGTGCAGGCGTGGTCCGCCCTGCGCGGGCTGCGTGCCGTCGTGGACCGCGTGCGCGACCGGCTGGTCGAGCTGTCCGCGACGCCGGCGACCGCGTCGGGGCGGCCCCGCCTGCTGCTCGACCTGCCCGACGCACCACGTCCTGACCGCGACGTGCCCGCCCCCGTGCGCTACCTCGCCGACTACGACGACGTGTGGCTGTCGCACGACCGGCGCGACCGGATCATCGACGACGCGCACCGCCGGCGCCTGCAGACGCCGAACGGACGGTCGGCGGCGGCCGTGCTCGTCGACGGCCGCGTCCGCGCGACGTGGGCCGTCGCCCGCACGACCGCCGGGACGCGCGTGCGCGCCACGCTCACCGTCACGCCCCTCGAGCCCCTGACCGCGTCCGAGCGCCGCGACGTCGTGGCCGAGGGCGAGGCGTTCGCCCGCTTCGTCGCGGACGACGCCGACGACCACGAGGTCCGCCTGGCCACGACCTGAGCCGACCGGCCGGCTCCGTCGCACCGGTCGTCGCACCGGTCGTCGGACCGGCCGGGCGCCGCGACCGCAGCCCGCGGTCGACACCGCGTGCCCGGCGTCAGCCCGCGGTCGCGACCGTGTACCCGGCCCGGTCCGCCGTGAGGTCGCCGGTCTCCCCCGCCGCGACCGCACGCCGGCCGAGCACGAGCGTGTACGCCCAGAACGCCGCGAGCACGACGACGCCGATCGCGACCTTCACGGGCCACGGCAGCGTCGACCCGGTGACGAACCCCTCCACCAGGCCCGAGACCGCGAGCACCCCGACCAGGCCGATCGCCACGGTGAACAGCGCGCGGCCCTCCTGCGCCAGCGCGCGCCCGCGCGGGCGCGGTCCCGGGTCCACCATCGTCCAGAACAGGCGCAGGCCCGCGGCGCCCGCGACGAAGATGGCGGTCAGCTCGAGCAACCCGTGCGGCGAGATGAGCTGGAGGAACACGTCCAGACGCCCGTGCGCCGCCATGAGCCCGCCGGCCGCGCCGACGTTGACCGCGTTGCTGACCAGCATGTACACCGGCAGGACCCCGGTGATGCCCGTGCCGACGCAGACGGCGGCGATCCACGCGTTGTTCGTCCACACCATCGTCGCGAAGCCGGCCCCCGGCGCGTAGTACTCCGCGAACTGCTCCTCGACGTACTGGCGCTGCGACGCCGGCGTCCCCATCAGCGCCCGGGCCTCGGGGTCCAGCGCGACGAGGAGTCCCGTCGCGACCCCCACCAGGAGGAACACGGCCATCACGGCCACCGTCCACCAGCGGATCCGGTGCAGCGCGGCGGGCACGCTCACGACGACGAACCGGGCGACGTCCGACCACGCGGGCGCGTGCGTGCCGGCGAGCCGACCCCGCGCGCGGCCGAGCAGCTGGGACAGCCGGGTGACCGTCTCGGGGTCCGGCGCGGCCGACCGCACGGCCGACAGGTCGGTCGCGGTGGCCTGGTACAGCCGCACGAGCTCGTCCGCCTGCGCACCGTCGAGCCGGCGTGCGCGCACGAGCGCGTCGAGGCGCGTCCACAGGGGCGTCCGGGCGCGGGTCCAGGCGTCGAGGTCCACACCCCCAGCCTGCCACCCGCGGAGGGCCGCGCGGTGCCGACCGGCGGCTAGTCTGCGCAGGTGAGCGTGGGCACGGGGTGGCGGCCGGACGGGCCGGCGGACGGCGTCGTCATCGGCGAGGGCGTGCTGCTCGACACGCGCCCGGCCTCGGTGGCGTCCCGGCTGTGCGGCGGGATCGTCGACGTGGTCGCCCTGCTCGTGGGCGCGTACGTCGCCACCCGCCTGCTGGGCGGCGTGGAGCTGGCGCTCGACGCGCAGACCGGCCGGATCCTCATGATCGTCGTGCTCGTCACCGTCGTGCTGGTCCTGCCCACGACCGTGGAGACGCTGACGCGCGGCCGCTCGCTCGGCAAGCTCGTCGCCGGTATCCGGGTCGTGCGGGACGACGGCGGTCCCATCACGTTCCGGCAGGCGTTCGTGCGCGCCCTGACCGGTGTGCTCGAGCTGTGGGCGACGCTCGGCTCGGTGGCGCTCCTGACGTCGCTCGTGCACCCGCAGGGCAAGCGCGTCGGGGACGTCCTCGCCGGCACGTACGCGGCGCGCGTGCGCGGGGCCGCGCCGGTGCGCCGGACGACCCCGATGCCGCCCGCCCTCGCCGGGTGGGCCGCGCACGCCGACGTGGCGCGGCTGCCGGACGGCCTCGCGCTGGCGGTGCGGCAGTTCCTCGCGCGCGCCGACCGGCTGCACCCGGCCTCGCGCGTGCAGCTCGGGACGCGGCTGTGCGCCGAGCTCGGGCCGTTCGTGAGCCCGCCGCCGCCTGCCGGGACGCACCCGGAGGCGTTCCTCGCCGCCGTCCTCGCGGAACGTCGGCGGCGCGAGACGGACGTGGAGCTCGACCGTGTGCGCCGCGGCGAGGAGGAGGCGCGGCTGCTGCGGCGCCTCCCGCACGGCGTGCCCGACCCCGCGGCCTGAGGCGGCGCAGGCCGGACCGCTCAGCCGGCGCCCGTCGGTGCGGCCGCCCTCGCCGCCGGACGGGTCGTCAGGCGGGGCGCGCCTCGTCGGCGAGCAGCACGGGGATGCCGTCGCGCACGGGGTACACCAGCGGGCGCTCCGGGTCCTGCGAGACGAGGACGGGACGGCCGTCGGCGTCCGTGCCGTCCACGAGCTCGGCGCCCGTCACGGGGCAGCGCAGCAGCGCCCGCGCCCACGGCTCGAGCGACGTCGCGCCGGAGCCCTGGTCGGCGCTCACGGGGCGTCCGTCCGCACGAGCGAGAGCACGTCGTCGCGCACCTTCTCCATGATGTCCTCGTCCGCCGCCTCGACGTTCAGCCGCAGCAGCGGCTCGGTGTTCGACGCACGCAGGTTGAACCACCACTGCGGGTGGCCGTCCCAGTGCGAGACCGTGAGCCCGTCGAGCTCGTCGACCTGCACCGGCCCGCCGCCCTGCTGCGTCACGTACGCGTCGACCACGCGGGCGCGCGCGGCGGCCACGTCCTCGACGCGTGAGTTGATCTCGCCGCTCGCCACGTACGGCTGGTACTGGTCCGCCAGCGCGGACAGCGGGTGCGGCTGCCCGCCGAGCGCCGCCAGCACGTGCATCGCGGCGAGCATGCCCGTGTCGGCGAAGAAGAACTCGCGGAAGTAGTAGTGCGCGCTGTGCTCGCCGCCGAACACGGCCTCGTGCTCGGCCATCTGCGCCTTGATGAACGAGTGCCCGACGCGCGTGCGCACCGTGCGCGCGCCCGCCGCCTGCAGCAGGTCGGGCACGACCTGGGAGGTGATGAGGTTGTGGATCACGGTGGGCGTGCGGCCGGCCGCGCGCTCACGCTCGACCTCCCGCAGGCCCACGAGCGCGGTGATCGCGGACGGGCTCACGGCGTCGCCGTTCTCGTCGACGACGAAGCAGCGGTCCGCGTCGCCGTCGAACGCGAGCCCGAGGTCCGCGCCGTGCTCCACGACGGCGGCCTGCAGGTCGCGCAGGTTCTCCGGCTCGAGCGGGTTCGCCTCGTGGTTCGGGAAGGTGCCGTCGAGCTCGAAGTACAGCGGGACCACGTCGAGCGGCAGCCCGGGCAGGCCGGCGCCGGTGCCCAGCACGGCCGGGACGGTGTGCCCGCCCATGCCGTTGCCGGCGTCGACGACGACCCTGAGCGGCCGGATCCCGGAGAGGTCGACGAGCGAGCGCAGGAACCGCGCGTACTCCGTGAGCATGTCGCGCTCCGTGACGGTGCCGCGCTCCGCGACCGGCTCCACGCCGTCGGCGACGTAGCGGCCCGCGAGCTCGCGGACGGCCGTCAGCCCGGTGTCCTGCCCGACGGGACGCGCACCGGCGCGGCACAGCTTGATGCCGTTGTACTGCGCCGGGTTGTGGCTCGCGGTGAACATCGCGCCCGGCACGTCCAGCGCGCCCGACGCGTGGTACAGCCCGTCGGTCGAGCACAGCCCGATGAGGACCACGTCGATGCCGCGCGCCGTCAGGCCCTCGGCGAACGCGCCGACGAGCTCGGGGCCGGAGGGACGCATGTCGTTGCCGATCACGACGCGGGGCCGGGCGCCGGCGGCGCCCTCCGGCAGCACGACGACGTCGGCGAACGCGGCGCCGATGGCGCGCGCGACGCCCGCGTCCAGCTGCTCGGGGTACGTGCCCCGGACGTCGTAGGCCTTGATGAGCGCGGAGAGGTCCACGGGTGCGGGCACGAAAGCGTCCTTCGTTCTACGACGGCGGGGTCGGCCCCACCCTAGCGAGGGGGCGGGACGGGTCGTGCGGGGTCGGCCGTACCGGTCGCCCGGCGCGGTCGGTCGTGCGGGTCAGCCGACGTCGCGCGGGGACCCGTCCGGCCCCAGCGGCGTGCCGTCGCCGTCGACGACGTACCAGGCGGTGGTCTCGCACGCGTTGCACGAGGCGAACACCGCCGGCCGCCCGTCGGGGAGCGCGAGACGCACGCGCGTCAGCGCGGTGGCGCCGCAGCGGTGGCACCCGGGGACGACCGCGGAGTCGTCGACGACCGGGCGCGTCACCGAGCCGAGGGGCTCGTCCGCCGGCGTACGGCGGGCCCGCCCACGACCCGTCACGGCGCCTCGCCCGGGACGACGCGCAGGTGGCCGCGGCGGCGTCCGTCCGCCGGGGCCGTCGGGGCGGGCACCGGCG
>NZ_JBFTEP010000156.1:0-7743 GCF_047229365.1 Cellulomonas pasadenensis
CGTCGGGCAGGGCGCGGCGCAGGCCGACCCGGCCGGCGGGGTCGCGCAGCGCCTCGGCGACGCGCCCCAGCACGCGCCGCCAGGGCAGCCGCATGAGCGACGTGAGCAGCGCCGACCGCACGATCGCCGCCTGCCGGGCCGCGGGGTCCGAGCGCCGGGGCGACGGGTGGTGGTGCACCGTGGCGGCGTCGAGGTAGGCGATCGACCAGCCGCGTGCGGCCAGGTCGAGCGAGAGCCGCTCCTCCTCACCGGGGAAGCGGACGACGTCGTCGAACCCGCCGACGGCCAGGAACGCGTCGCGCCGGACCATCGCGGCGCACGCGATGAAGCCGAGCAGCACGGGCCGGTCCACGCCCGCCGGCCGCGGCAGCGGCGACGCCGCCAGGACCTCGCAGAACGAGTCCGGTCGCTCCTCGGCGCCGACCAGGATGTGCGCCTGCACGACGGCGACCTCGGGGTGCGCGTCGAGCCAGTCCGCCGCGATGCGCAGCGACCCGGGAGCCCACCACGAGTCGTCGTCCGCGAACGCGACGTACGGCGTGCCGACCGCCTCCGCGCCGAGGGTGCGGGCGTGCGCGCCCACGTTCTCCGGCAGGGGCAGCACCGTGACGTCGGGGACGGCGGCACGGACCGCGGGCGTCGTGCCGTCGGACGAGGCGTTGTCCACGAGGACGACGGGCGCGGCGTGCCGGCGCAGCGTGACGAGCAGCTCGTCGCGGCGGTCGCGGCTCATGACGACGACGCCCACCCGCGGGTCCTCGACGGGACGCGTCCACCCGGCACCCGGTCCGGCGGCGGTCGTCGGCGGGGCGGCGGTGGGGACCGTGGTCCGTCCCGTGGCGTCGGACGTCGACGGGCTCCCCGTCATCGCACCTCCCGGCTCGGTCGACGTCGGGCGGTGGCGCCCGGCACGGGCGTGCCCGCGCGCCTCACCCTAGGGACGCGGGCCCGCGCGTGCCCGCCGGGGGCCGTGCCGGCCGTCGCCACGGCTGGTCACCGCCCCAGGCGGGTCGTACTGTCCGCGCGTGGGGTTCTCCGTGGCGCCCGGCGCGTACGACCGCTTCATGGGCCGCTACGCCGCCCGCCTCGCGCCCCTGCTCGCGGACGAGGCCGGGGTCGCACCCGGGGCGCGCGTCCTCGACGTCGGGTGCGGGCCCGGCGCCCTCACCGCGGAGCTGGTCCGGCGGACGGGCGCTGCTCGCGTGCACGCCGTCGACCCGGAGCCGGCCTTCGTGGCCGCGGTGCGCGACCGCCTGCCGGGCGTCGACGCGCGCCTCGGAGCGGCCGAGGACCTCCCGTTCACCGACGGGTCCGTGGACGTCGCGCTGGCACAGCTCGTCGTGCCGTTCCTGGCGGACCCGGACCGCGGGCTGCGCGAGATGCTCCGCGTCACGTGCGACGCCGGCACCCTCGCCGCCTGCGTGTGGGACCACGCGGGCGGTACGGGTCCCCTGGTGCCCTTCTGGGACGCCGTCCGTGACGTCGATCCCGGTGCCGTCGACGAGGCCGCGGCGCCCGGTGCCGCCGCCGGCGACCTGCTCCGGCGGGTCCGCGCGGCGGGCGGTCGTGAGCCGGTGGAGAGCCGGCTCACCGTCGCGGTGCCGTGGCCGTCGTTCGACGCGTGGTGGGAGCCGTGCACGCTGGGGGTCGGACCCGCCGGTGCGTACCTCGCGGCGCTCGACCCGGACGCCGCGGTGCGGGTGCGCGAGCGGTGCCGCGCGGCGCTGCCCGACGCGCCCTTCACCCTGCGTGCCACGGCCTGGTGCGTCGTGGCACGCGCCTGACGACGCGCACCGCGTCGGCCCTGCCCCGTCGACGACCGCCGCGAGGCGGGCCGCACGGTTGCGGGCGGGAGGCGACGGTCGCAGGCTGGCGGGACGGCGACCAGGGAGGTTCGGATGAGCGAGACGGACGACACCGGCACGACCGACGAGGGCACGACGACCGCCGAGGACCTGTCCGACGCCGGCGTCGGCGCGGGAGCGGGCGGCGAGGCCAACACGATGGAGCCCGAGGAGGACCCGGACGCCGCGCCCGACGCCGGCTGACCGGGCGTCGGGTGTCGCACCACCCGACGGCGGCGCGGCCCGGTACCGCCCCGGCGGTACCGGGCCGCGCTTGTCCCACCGCTCCGGTCCCGCCGCTCCTGCCGCATCGCACCGCACCGGCTCGTCGCAGCGGCTCGCCGGCTCAGCTCACGTAGCGCCGGGCGGTGGACCGCCGCTGGGACTCCTCGAGCGCCCGGAACCGCGCCTCGGCGTGCGGGGGCAGGGGACGCCGGTCGCGCAGCACCCACGGCAGCCCCTGCACGGCACGCAGCACGCCGGCCGCCGACACGCGGTCCCGGGGCAGCGAGCGCAGGACGTGGCCGGTGCGGCGTACCGCCGCGGGCAGCGGCCGGCGCAGCCACGTGAACCACAGCGTGTTGCGGATCCCGTCGCGTCGGCGCACGTGCGGGTCGCGGGCCCGCGACGGCTGGTGGTGCACGGTGAGCGTCGGCAGGTAGCACAGCTCCCAGCCCGCGGCCGCCAGGTCGGCCGCGAGCAGCTCCTCCTCACCGCCGAGCCACAGCCGCGGGTGGAAGCCGCCCGCGGCGAGGAACGCCTCGCGGCGCACGACCGACGCACCGGCGAGGAAGCTCCCGAGCGCCGGACCCGGCAGGCCGGGGGCGCCGACGACCGGCGAGTCGCGCAGCTCGGCGACGATCGGGTCCTCGCGCCCGCCGGGCTCGACGAGGATTCGCGCGGTCAGCACGGCCACCCCCGGGTGCGCGTCGAGGACGTCTGCCGCCTCGCGCAGCGACCCGGGGTCCCACCACGTGTCGTCGTCGCAGAACGCGACGTACGGGGTGTCGAGCCGCTCGATCGCCACGTTCCTGCCGACGGCCCCGAGGTTCGTGGGGCTCGCGACGAGCTCCGCCCACGGGTGCTCGGCGCGGACGGCGTCGGCGGTCCCGTCGGTCGAGCCGTTGTCCACCACGACGACGTGCGGCCGCTCCGGCAGGTCACGGAGCCGGGTGAGCGCGGCGAGCACCTCGGGGCGGCGCTGGTGCGTGATGACGACGACCGCGACCCGGTCGTCGTCGTCGGGCGAGGCGGCGCGGTCCGGACCGCGGTCGGGGGCGGGCGTGCGCTGGGCGGTGACGTCGAGCTCCACACGCCCATCTGTACCGGCGGTCCGGCCGTACCGCGCGTCGAGCGCCCGGCCGGACCGCCGACCGGCTCAGACGGTGACGCCCTCCGGGCCGACCGTCGCACCGGCGGGCACCGTGGCGGCACCGTCCGCCGCCTCCAGGACGGCATCGCCGACGACGCGCACGTCCGGCGCGAACGTCCAGTCGCCGCGCACGCGCAGCGACGTGGCCGCGCGCAGGGACGGCACGTGCGCGACGCGCCGGTCGAACGCCGCGACGGTGGCGTAGTGCTCGGGGTCGAGCTCGACGAACGGCGCGTCGACCTGCGCGACGAGGCGGTGCGCGTCGTCGACGTCGTACACGTCCGAGCGCAGCACCAGCAGGTCGTTCGTCGTCTTGACCGGCAGGAACCGCTCGCGCCCGACCTCGAGCACCGCGGCGCCGTCGAACACCTCGATCGCGGCGCCCATCGCCGACTCGATCTGCACGACCTTCGTCGACGTCCGGTCGGTCGGGTCGACGGTCTTCTCGTTGCGGATCAGCGGGAGGTCGAGGACGCCGCCGGTGCGGTCCAGCTCCGCGGCGAGCGCGCGCAGGTCGAGCCAGAGGTTGTTGGTGTTGAAGTACCGGTGCGTGCTGATGTCCCCGGCCGCCTCCGCGTCCTCCTTCGGCGTCTGCGCGGACTCCCGCAGCACCAGGCGGCCGTCGGCCTTCCGGACGACGAGGTGACCGCCCTTGCGGTCCGCCGGCGTGCGGCGGGCGACCTCGGCGGCGAACGGCGCGCCCGTCGACGCGAACCACCCGGCGATGCGGGCGTCGGGGGTGGCGCCCAGGTTGTCGGAGTTCGAGACGGCGGCGTACCGGAAGCCCGCCTCGAGGAGGGCGTCGAGCACGCCGGACGCCCGCAGCGCGGTGTACAGGTCGCCGTGGCCGGGCGGGCACCACTCGAGCGACGGGTCGGCCGGCCACGAGACGGGCGTGAGGTCGTCGGCGCGCAGCTTCGGCTCGCGGTTCTGCAGGAAGTCGAGCGGGACGCCGTCGACGGCGAGCTCCGGGTGGGCCGCCAGCGCCGCGAGGCTGTCGTCACGCGTGCGGAAGCTGTTCATCAGCACGAGCGGCAGGCGCGCACCGGTCGCCGCGCGCGCCGCGAGCACCTGCTCCGCGATGACGTCGAGGAACGTGCGGTCGCCGCGCACGGGCAGCAGGGACTTGGCACGGTCCATGCCCATCGAGGTGCCCAGACCGCCGTTGAGCTTGAGGACGACGGTCACGGCGAGCGCCTCGGCGCCCGCGGCGGCGTCGACGTCCAGGCGGTCCAGGTGCGGGACGTCGCCCAGCGGGGCGACGTCGGCCTCGGGGATCAGGCCGGTGGTACCTGACTCGAGGAGTCCGTAGAAGCGGGTGAAGACGTCGACCGCGGTGCCGGGCACCCCCGCGTCACGCATCTTCTGCTGGGCCAGGGCGAGTCCGTCGGCGCTCATGCTCCGACAATAGGGACACCGGCGTGCCCGGGGGCGGTGAGACCCGACACAACGCCGTCCGGCCGTGTCCCGGCCGCCTCCCGGTCCACGGACCGATGCCCCGCCGTCGGTGGCCGTGCGTGGACGGCCGGGCCGCCGCCGTACCGGCCGTCGCGCGGCTCCGTCAGCGTGCCGACCACACCCCGAGCTCGTTCCCGGCGGGGTCGAGGAGGTGGAACCGGCGTCCGCCGGGGAACGCGTACGGTCCCTGCACGACGCGACCACCGGCCGACTCCACGGCCGCCCGCGTCGCGTCGAGGTCGTCGGAGAAGAGCAGGACGAGCGGTCCCCCGGCCCGCGGTCCCGCGGCCTCGACGAGCGCCAGCCCGCCCGCCTCCTCGCCGTCCGCCTCCGCCGCCGTGCGGATGCCGGCGTACCCGTCGCCGTACGGGACGAACGACCAGCCGAACGCCGCGCCGTAGAACGCGCGGGCCGCGGCGAGGTCCGTGACGGGGATCTCCACGTAGTCGATGGTGTGGTGGACGCCGTGCGCGCGGGTGCTCATGGCGTCATCGTGCACGCACCCTCCGACACCCCGGAACGGTCGATCCGTGCGCGAGGGGGTCCCGCGGGGGCAGGATCGGAGCACGGCGGGGACGGTCCCGCCGGCGAGGGGGGTCCATGCACGTGCCGGGCGGCGGCCGACGGGCCGCGACGGACGACCCGTCCCCGGGCGACGACGCCCCGGACGGTGCCGGCGCGGGCGCCCGTGCCGCGCCGCTCGCCGGCGACGAGCGGCGCGAGCTCCTCGACGTCGCCGCCCGCGCGGCGGGCCTCGGGACGTTCCGGTGGGACCTGGGCACCCGCACGCTGAGCTGGGACCACGGCCTGCTCGAGACCTTCGGGCTCGACCCGCGCACGTTCGCCGGGACCATGGCGGCGCTCGAGGCCCGCATCGACCCGCAGGACCTGCCCGACCTGCGGCACACGCTGCGGGCCGCGGTGGCCGCGTGCGGGACGTACCAGGCGGAGTTCCGCGTGCACCGGCCCGACGGCGCGACCCGGTGGCTCGTCGTCCGTGGCCGCGCGGTGGCCGGGGCCGACGGCAGCGCGGACCACGTCGTCGGCGTCACGAGCGACACCACGGCGCTGCGCGTGGGCGAGGAGCGCGTCCAGCAGATCCTCGAGGACATGACCGTCGGCTACTGCTGGCTCGACCCCGACTGGCGGTTCGGGTACGTCAACGCGGAGGCCGAGCGGATCTTCGGCGTGCACCGGGGCCGGCTCCTGGGCCGGGTCGTCTGGGAGCTCTTCCCCGACGTCGTGGGGACGACGTTCGAGCGGGAGTACCGGCAGGTCGCCCGCACCGGCGCGCCCGCGGTGTTCGACGCCTGGTACCCAGCGCCGCTGGAGGCGTGGTTCGAGGTCCGGGCGGTGCCGGAGCGCGGCGGCGTCGCGGCCTACTTCACCGACGTGACGGAGCGGCGGCGGGCGCTGGAGCTCGCGGAGCAGGCGCGTTCGCGGTCCGAGATCGTCGCGGCGGTGGCGGGCGCCCTCGTCGAGATCCTCGATCCCGTGGCGGCGCTCGAGGCCGTGCTGCCGCACCTCGTGCCCGCCGTCGCGGACTTCGCCATCGCGAGCGTCCTCGACGAGGGCCACGGGACGTGGCAGCAGCGGCTGCACGACGTCGCGGCCCTGCACGCCGACCCGGCGATGCAGCCGGTGCTCGACGAGTACCGCGCCACGCGCGTCGCCGCCCTGACCAGCACCTCCCTCGTCGCGCAGGCGCTCGCCGGCGGGCGCCGCGTCCTCGCGACCGGCGTCCCCCTGGCCGGCGAGGTGGTCACCGAGGGGCCGGCGCAGGACGCGCTGACGCGCCTCGCGCCGCACGCGCGCGTCGTCGTGCCGCTGCGCGGTCGCGGGCACGTGCGCGGCCTGCTGACGCTCGGTCGGGGCACCGCCCGCGGCGCGTTCACGGGCGCCGAGCTGCGGGCGCTGCGCGAGGTCATGGCGCAGATCGGCCTCGCGCTGGACAACGCGCACCTGCACGCGGCGCGGCGCGACCTCGCCGAGGAGCTGCAGCGCAGCCTGCTCACCGAGCTGCCGGAGCCGGACCACCTCGAGCTGGCCGCGCGGTACCTTCCCGCCGCGACGGCCGCGCAGATCGGCGGCGACTGGTACGACGCGTTCCTCGTGCGCGACGGCAGCACGAGCCTCGTCATCGGCGACGTCACCGGGCACGACCTGCGCGCTGCCGTGTCCATGGCGCAGATCCGCAACCTGCTGCGCGGCGGGGCGCACGCCGTGGTCCAGCCGCCCGCGGCGGTCCTCTCGGCCCTCGACTGGGCCATGCACGACCTCGCCGTCGGTGCCATGAGCACGGCGGTGCTCGCGAGGATCGAGCGGCCGGCGGACCTCGCGGCACAGGGCCTGCGCCTGCTGCGGTGGGCGAACGCGGGTCACCTGCCGCCGCTGCTGCTGCACCCGGACGGCAGCGCCGAGCTGCTGCGCCGCCCGCCCGACATGCTCCTCGGGCTGCGGGCGCACACCGAGCGGCGCGACCACGCGCTCGTCCTGCGACCCGGCACGACGGTGCTGCTCTACACGGACGGCCTCGTCGAGCGGCGGGGCGAGCGGCTCAGCGCCGGGCTCGAGCGGCTGCGCACCCACGTGGAGGAGCTCGCCGGCCTGCCCCTGCAGGAGCTGTGCGACCGGCTCGTCGACGAGCTGGCCGCGGGCAGCGAGGACGACGTCGCGCTCCTCGCGGTGCGCGCCCACCCGGAGGACCGGCCCCGGCCGCCGGAGGCGGGCCCGGAGGTGCTGCCGGTCGACCTCGCGGCACGCGCCGACCTCATCCTGAGGGACGGGACGACGCCGGACTAGCCGTCGCCCTTGCCGTTGCGTCGCTCCTTGGCTGCCTCCTTGGCCGCCTCCTTCGCCGCGTCCTTCGCCTTGTCGGCGGCCTTCTGCGCCGCCTTCTCGGCCTCCTTCTGCTCGCGCACCTGCTCGGGCGGCGCCTGTCCCCCGCCCGGGGCGGGTGCCCGCACGGTGCCCGGGCCCTGCGCGGCAGCCTCCCGGGCGGCGGCCTCCCGGGCAGCGGCCTCCCGTGCGGCGGCCTCCCGGGCGGCGGCGTCCGCCTCGGCCTGCGCC
>NZ_JBFTEP010000157.1:0-7583 GCF_047229365.1 Cellulomonas pasadenensis
CGCCGACCACGCCCGCGGGCGTCGTCGCGCCGGGCGGGTCGAGCAGCTGGCGGCGCAGGCGCCACGCGAGCGCGCCGGACCGGGTGAGCGCGTCCACCCGAGGGACGCTACCGGGCCGGTCCGACACGGGGTCGGACCGGCCCGCGCGGCAGGCCCGCGGTCACATGTCGCGGTAGCGCCGGGCCGCCGCGAGGTCCGCGCGCAGCTCGTCCGCGGTGCGCCGCACGCCGTACCCGGGCGTGTCGCGCTGGATGCGCCAGCCCTCCGACAGGGGGCTCAGCTCGACGGCGTCGAAGCCGAACCGGTCGAGCAGCGCCACGACGCGCGCCCGGGCGTCCGCGTCGTCGCCGGCGACGACGAGCGCGCGGCGTCCGGGCGTGCCCGTCGGGGCGCCGTCGGTCGTGAGGTCCGCGGCGAGGATGTGGTTGAACGCCTTGACGACGTGCGACTGCGGCAGGTGCCGCTGCAGCAGCTCGGCGGTGGTGGTCGACTCGTCGTCGAGCTCCGCGATCTGCCCGTCGCGCTGCGGGTAGTAGTTGTCGGTGTCGATCACGACCTTGCCGGCGAGCGGCTCGACCGGTACGGACCCGATCGCCTTCAGCGGGATCGTGACGACGACCAGGTCGCCCGCCTCCGCCGCCTCCTGCGCCGTGCCGGCGCGCGCGCGGTCGCCCAGCTCTGCGACGAGGTCGACGAGGGTGTGCGGGCCCCGCGAGTTGCTCACCACGACGTCGAGGCCGTGCCGCACCGCGAGGCGGGCGAGCTGCGAGCCGATGTGTCCTGCGCCGATCAGTCCGAGGGTCGTCATGCGCGCTGCAACACCGCACCCGGTCCGCGGTGTTCCGCGCTGCGTCCCACGCTGCGGCGGATCACGTCCGCGCGCCCGTCGCCCCCGCTCGCGGTCGGGCCCGTGCGGCGGCCGGGCCCGTGCGGCGGTCGGGCCGGCGCGACGCTCAGGCCTGCGCGCCCAGCCGGGGGGACGGCGCGGCGGCGGTACCGGGGGCCGGGCGGACCATCGTCACGTGCGGGATGCCGTCCTCGGAGTAGACGTCCGACGCGGCGGCGAAGCCGAACCGCGCGTACCAGCCCTCGAGGTGCGCCTGCGCGTCCAGCACCTGCTCGCGCGGGCCCGCCGCCTCGACGGCCGCGCGCATCAGCCGGGACGCGAGCCCCACGTTCCGCGCCGACCGCGCGACGCACACGCGCCCGATGCGCGGCCGGGCCGGCGTGCCCTCGAGCGCGCCGTCCTCGAGCAGCCGCAGGTAGCCGACCACCCGGCCGGCACGCGTCGCGACCAGGTGCCGCGAGCCGGGCTCGAGGTCGCGCCCGTCGATCTCCGGGTAGGCGCACCGCTGCTCGACGACGAACACGTCGACGCGCAGGCGCAGCACGTCGTAGGCCTGGGCCGCCGTGAGGTCGTGCCAGGCGGACCAGGTGAGGGTGATGTCGTCGGCCACCGCCTGATGGTGCCACCCGGCCGGGCCGGGCGGGGCGCTCGTCCACCGGTGGAGGAGGCCCGGCGGGGCCGCTGGAAAGGACCGGTCCCATGGGCAGGACCCGCCGTACGCGGCGGCCGCGGGCGCGCGCCGCGTCGTCGGCCCGCGGGACGGGTGGACGAGGTCGTCGTCGGCCGTCGTCCCTGGCCTGGGCCGGCGGGCGCGCGGCGCCACGCAATTGCGGCGTCCGCGGCGAGCCGTGACGGTGGAACGGCCGGTCGGACCGCGGCCGGCTCGTCGACAGGAGCCGTATGAGTGACCGACGCACGACCCGTCCGAGCCGGCGCCCCTGGTCGGCGGCCGTCGGCCTCCTGCTCGTCGCGCCCCTCGCCGCGTGCACGGACGCCGAGGCGCCCGTGGGCACCGGGACGGCCATGGCACCGTCCGTCCCCACGGCGACGAGCCCCACGTCCGCACCGGACGCGACCGCGCCCCCGGCCGCACGCACCGACGTGACCGCCGACGTGCTCCTGCCGCCCGACGCGTTCGGGGAGGCGGAGCCCGCCGCGACGGGCACCGTCGAGGCGTGGCGCCTGCCGGACGCCTGCGGTGAGGTCGTCCCCGAGGACGCGACCGCGATGCGCACCCACGTGCACGGCGACGGCGCGTACGAGGCGGTCGTGGGCATCCAGCAGCTCGCGGCGTTCGCCACCGCGGACGACGCGGTGGCGGCGGCGGCGGGGACGCTGGGTGAGGCCCTGGCCGGCTGCGCGGGCGCGGAGGGCACGACGTACCGGGCCGAGGAGGTGCCGGTCGGCGCGCGGGGGGCGGGCCTCGCCACCGACCACTACGACGCGGGCGGGGACGACGCGATGGGCGCGTACCTCGTCGTCACGCGCCGGGGGAGCGCCGTCACGCTGGTGTCCGCCGAGGGCGGCGAGAGCACCGTCGGCGCCGCGCGCACGACGGTCACCGACCAGGCGCGGCGGGCGTGGGACCTGCTGTGCGGGTACGAGGCCGCGGGCTGCTGACCTGGCGGCCGGGGGCGGCGCGTGCGGCGGGCGCGCGGGTCAGCGGGTGCGGCCACGCCCCGTCCGGCGTGCGGAGGCGCGTGTCGGCGGCACCACCACCGGGTTGCGCAGGTGCTCGTAGACGACGGACGTGCGCACGTCGGCGACCTCCGGCCGCTCCGTCAGCCGGTCGATCACGAACGCGTACAGGTGCTCGTTGTCGGGCACGGCGACGTGCACGAGGAAGTCGTCACCGCCGCTCGTGACGAACACGCCGAGCGTCTCCGGCAGCGCCACGACCCACGTGCGGAACGCCTCGATGACCCGGCGCGACGGGGGCCGGATGCGCACGGCGACGAGCGCCTGCACCGGCCGGCCGATCGCCGCCAGGTCGACGTCGAGGATCGCGCCGCGGATCACGCCCCGCTCGCGCAGGGCGCGCGTCCGGTCGAGCGCGGTGGTCGGCGCGACGCCCACCGCGGCCGCGATGTCGCGGTTCGTGCGCCGTGCGTCGACCTGCATCTCGCGCAGGATCGCCGTATCGAGGTCGTCCAGCTCGATCATTCCGCCTCCTGGGCCGTACGTGGTACGGGATCCCACCGTGAGCACCGTGTCGATGCCTAGTGTGCCTGCCTCAGGGCGCCATGTGGTCGAGCAGCGAGGGGAACGGGCGTGCAGGAAGCGGGATCGCAGGAGACAGGCGTGCCGGGGACGGGCGTGCGTGCGACCGGCGGACGGGTCGGGTTCGCGCCCGACGAGGTGCGCACCGGCGAGCCGACGCGCGCCGCGCGGCTCAAGTGGGTCGTCGTGGTGGACGAGGCGATGCCCGCCGGCCGCGCGGTCAACGCCGCGGTGTGCGTCAGCGCCGCCACCGCCGCGGGCGTGGACGGGCTCCTCGGCCCGGACGCCGTCGACGCCGCCGGGTCGGCGCACCCGGGCCTGCCGTGGGCGGGCTGCGCGGTGCTGGCTGCACCCGCGGACCGGCTCGCCGCGATCCGCGCACGGGCGGCGGCGTCGCCGCGTGTCTTCGTCGCCGACATGCCGGTCGCCGCGCAGGCGACCCGCGTCTACGACGAGTACCTCGACGCGGTGGCCGGTGCGCCGGGGGACGCGCTCGCGTACCACGCGGTCAGCATCGTGGGCCCGCGCAACCGGGTCGACAAGATCGTCGGCCGGCTGCCCCTGCTGGCGTGAGCAGGGGCATCGGCACGCCGGGCGCACCCGCGGTCACCGCCGCCCGCGGACGGGACGCGCGCCGGTGCGTACGAGCCCTCCGCGGGGCACCGTCCCCGTCACGCGACGCGCACCGCGCCGCGCGACGCGCACCGCGCCGCGCGACGCGCACCGCGCCGAGTGCGTTATCTCGCACCGAGTGCGGCAGGTGCACCACCCGCGCTCGGTGCGACCTACCGCGCTCGGCGAGGGTGCTCGTCGAGCGCGGCACCGGCGTCCACCAGGCACCGAGTGCGATACCTAGCGCCGAGTGCGGTACCTCGCACCGAGTGCGGCAGGTGCAGCGACCGCGGTCGGTGCGACCTACCGCGGTCGGCGAGTGGGGCGGGGCGGGGCGTCAGCTGCAGTTGTCGCAGACGCCCGTGGCCGGCAGTGCCTGGAAGCACGTGGGGCAGATCGCGAGGGGGCGCTCCTCGCGGGCGGGGGTGCGCGTCGCGCGCGGTGCCGTGGTGCGGGGCGTCGTCGTGCGCGGCGCCCTCGGGGCCGACGACCGGGGCGCGCGGGCCGGTGCCGCGGCGGGTGCGGCCGCCACGTACGGGTCGGTGACCTCGAACCCGCGCCGACGCAGCAGGGCCACCGCGGCGTCCATGCCGTGGAAGTCGTCCGACGTCGCCATGCGGCCCGTCGCGAACCGGTGCGCGACGCCGAGGACCGCGCGGGCGTCGTACTCCCGACCCTCGTGGAGGATCGCGTAGGCCGGCGCGGGCTCGAACCCGTACAGCGCGAGGAACTGCTCCCCGCCGCGGTCGTCGTACTCCGCGATCGCCTGGAGGACGTGCTGCTGGGTCACGGAGGAGAACGTCGCCACGGTCGTCCAGCCTACGGCGGTCGCCGCGGGCCGGATGACGCCCGCGGCCGCGGCCGCGCGGAGCACGACGCCGCTGCCGGTGCAGCACGACGCGACCTGGCGCAGCACGACGCAACCTGGCGCAGCACGACGCAGGGCCCGTCCCGCATCGCTGCGGTGACGGGCCCTGCGTGCCGGCGGAGGATGGGGGATTCGAACCCCCGAGGGCTTGCACCCAACACGCTTTCCAAGCGTGCGCCATAGGCCACTAGGCGAATCCTCCTGGCGGCGGCAGCCGGTCGGGACCGACGAGCCGCGCGGAAAGTCTACCGGAGCCGACGCGCGCCGCGGACCGCGGGCCGTCGACGCCGCGACGGCGGTGGGTGTCCACGCCGAACGGGGTCCGGCGTGCGCGTCCGGGCTGCGAACCGCACGCCAGGCCGCGCTCGTCGTGGACGTCGGCGTGGAGGAGACGGTTCCGCCGGCGGCGGATCGGGGGGCTCGGGCTCGACCGTGTCGGTGGTGCGTGGTGGGGTGGGGCCGTGACGAGCGGGGCGGCGGGACGGGCGCGGGGCGCCATGCGCAGCGCGCTGCCCGTCGTGCGCGTCGAGGCGGCCCCGGACGACGACGGGCCGACCGGCCACGACTGGTTCCGCCACGTGCCCGCCGTCGCGCAGGTGCTCGCGCAGGGGTGGGACCTGTCCGCGGCGACCGTCCTCGTCGGCGACAACGGCGCCGGCAAGTCGACCCTCGTCGAGGCCGTCGCCGGCGCGTTCGGCATGGGCCCGGAGGGCGGGGCGATCGGCTCGCGCCACAGCACCCGGCGCACGGAGTCCGGCCTCGCGGACCGGCTGCGCCTGCTGCGGGGCGTCGGCTCGCCGCGCCGCGGGTTCTTCCTGCGCGCCGAGACGATGCACTCGTTCTACACGTACCTCGAGGAGAACCCGGGCGGCCGCCCGACCTCGAACCCCGAGCCGGAGTTCCACGCGATGTCGCACGGGGAGTCGTTCCTCACGCTCGTCGGCGACCGGATGATGCTCCCGGGCTTCTACGTCCTCGACGAGCCGGAGTCGGCGCTGTCGTTCACCGGCTGCCTGGCGCTGCTCCAGCACCTGCACGACCTCGTCCGCAACGGCTCGCAGGTGCTCCTGTCGACGCACTCGCCCCTGCTCGCGGCGCTGCCGGGCGCGACGGTGTGGGAGGTCGGCGACCACGGCCTGCGCCGCAGCGCATGGGAGGACCTGGAGCTCGTGCGGCGCTGGCGCGGGTTCCTCGACGCGCCCGACCGGTACCTGCGTCACGTCCTGGACGGCTGACCGGCCGGACCGGACGAACCGGACGCGAGTGGGTAGCGTGAGGCGGCATGGATCAGACCGCTCCTCCCTCCGGCGCCGCGCCCTACGCCCGCCCCGAGCCGTGGCCGATCGACGAGTGGCGTGAGCCCGCCATCGGCGTCGCGATCGCCGCGCTGACGCTGCCCGCGGTGACGAGCGCCCTCGTCGGCCTGCTGGTGCTCGCGGTGCAGGGGCGCGCGTCGTGGCTCCTGGTGACGCTGTCCGCGCTGGTCACGGCCGTGATCGGGGTGCTCGCCGCCGCCGTGGCGTTCCGCCGCCGCGACCGTCGGCCGGTGCGGCTGCTCGCGGCGGTCGCCGCGGGGTGGGGCGTCGCCACGCTCGTCGCGGGCGTCGTCGTCGGCCTCGAGCTCGAGACGTCCGAGCGCGTCCCGCTCGCCGTGATGCTCGTCGTGGGCGGTGCGTGGACCGTCGTGCTCGGCCTGCTGCTCTGGCTCGCCTGGCGGCTGCTGCCGCCCGGGGCGTCGGACGTGCCGCGCCCGACGCCGTCCGGCGACGACGACGGCACGGCCGCCGACGCGCCGACGACCGGCACGGCCGGTGGCACGCCCACCGGTGCGGCGCCGCGGTCGGCGACGAAGCGCGCACCCGGCGTCACGTCCCCCGGCCCCGCGAGCACGGACGACGCCACCGGGACCGCCGCGCGGGCGTCCGACGACGACGCCGCGGACGGCGACGCGGACCTCGACACGCGCCTCGACGCGGGCACGGACGCCGACCAGGCGGCCCTCGCCGACTGGCCCGAGTGGGGCGCCGGCCGCGACGCCGCGGCTCGGGAGCCGGGCGCCGGCACGACGCGTGCGACGTCGTCCGGGGCGCACACCGCCGCGACCGCCCCCGCCGCGACGTCCGTGCCTGCCACGTCCGTGCCTGCCACGTCCGTGCCTGCCACGTCCGCGCCTGCCACGTCCGCTCCGGTCACGTCCGCTCCGGTCACGTCCGCGTCTGCCACGTCCGCGTCTGCCACGTCCGCTCCGGCCACGTCCGCCGCCACGCCCGTCCCGGACGAGCCGCCCGCCGCGCCCGCGCCGAGCCGGCCGGCGACGCCGCGGCGCACCGCGTCCTCCGCGACGCCGCCGCCGACGTCGGTCGACGACACGATGGTCGTCGACGGCCCGCTCCTGGACGACGACGCGTTCGAGGTGCCCGAGCCGCCCACCGCCACGCCGCCGCGGCGCAGCGTCTCCTCGCCGGCGGTGCGGGGACGGCGCAGCGGGTCGGGTGACCGTCCGACGCAGCGCCTCTCCGGCCGGGACCCCGAGGGGGGCCCGCCCACGCAGCGCATGCCGCACGTCGACCGCTGACGCGCCGGCGGCCCGGGCCGTCAGCGCCCGGGCGCCCACCGGCTCACGCCGCGTGCCCGGCAGCCGCCCGGGCTGCGTTAGGCTGGGTGCAGACCCCTCGTACGGCGTCACCCCGCTGAACCCCCCCAGGGCCGGAAGGCAGCAAGGGCAGGCGGGCTCTGGCGGGTGTGCGGGGGGTCCTTGCATGCCCGGACGCATGCGCGGACCCATGCCGGACTCCGACTCGGCGCAGGCCGGACTCAGACCCCGACCCAGCCCCGGACCGTCCACGGTCGGACCTCCCGTCGTCCCGCCGTCGGCCCCGCCGTCCACCCGCGGTGGGACGCCGGCCGCCCGACGTCGCGACCCCGGGGCCACGCCGCGCCCCCACCGGGCGGCGCACGATCGAGGCATGACCGCGACACCCCCTCCGCTCAGCCCGCCCCCGAGCGGCGGCGCGCCGGCCGGACCCCTCGCCGCCG
>NZ_JBFTEP010000158.1:0-7528 GCF_047229365.1 Cellulomonas pasadenensis
GGCCGGCACCGGGCGGGCCGACGGGCGCGCCGTGCGGCGTCGCGCCCTGCGCGGTCCCCGGTGCGGGAGGCGTGCCCTGCGGGGGCGGCGTGCCCTGCGGGGCTCCCGCGCCCTGCGCCGGCGGCGCTCCCGCGCCCTGCGGGGGCGTCCCCTGCGGTCGGGGGTGCTGCGGCGGTGCCCAGGGGTTGCCCATGGCCCCCATCATCCCGCACGGCTGGGACGCCCCGACCGCGCGTCCGTCGTCGCCGGTAGCCTGCGGGGCCGTGACCACCGCGCGCCCCACCCCGCCGCCGCCGTCCCCGCCCGTGCGCGGCGCGGACGGCACCCGCCGTGTCGTCGTGCTGGTGTCCGGCGCCGGGTCCAACCTCGCGGCGCTGCTCGCGGCGCACGACGACCCCGGCTACGGCGCGCGGGTCGTCGGTGTCGTCAGCGACAAGCCCGCCGCCGGGGGGCTCGCGCTGGCGCGTGCGGCGGGCGTCCCGACGGCGGTCGTCGCCCCCGCGGACTTCGCGGACCGCGCGGCCTGGGACGTCGCGCTGGCCGACGCGATCGGGGTCTTCGGACCCGACCTCGTGGTGTGCGCGGGCTTCATGCGGATCATCGGCGCCCCGACGCTCGAGCGCTTCGCGCCGCGCATCCTCAACACCCACCCGGCGCTGCTGCCCTCGTTCCCCGGGGCGCACGGCGTGCGGGACGCCCTGGCGTACGGGGTGCGGGTCACCGGCTGCACCGTGCACCTGGTGGACGCGGGCGTCGACACGGGGCCGATCGTCGCGCAGGGCGTCGTCGCGGTGGAGCCGGACGACGACGAGGCGTCGCTGCACGAGCGCATCAAGGCCGTCGAGCGCGCGCTGCTCGTCCGCACGGTGGGCGAGGTGGCGCGGGGCGGCCTGCGCGTCGACGGCCGCCGCGTCGTCGTCGGCTGAGACCCGCGGGCACGAGCCGCGGCGCGGGGACGGCCTGCACGCCGCGGACGGCCTGCAGGCCGCGGACGGCGCCACGTCGCGGGCGGCCCCCCAGGCCGCCGACGGCGCTCACGCCGTGGCGCGCTGCTCCTCCCGGTACGCCGCGAGCGTGGTCGTCACGACCGTGTCCCAGTCGGTCGGCGCCAGCCCGAGCGTGCGCCGGCTGGCGGCGTCGTCGGCCACGAACGGCTCGGCGAACTGGTAGCCCACGGCGTGCAGCTCACGCATCATCGGCTGCACGACGCCGAGCGCCCGGACGAGCGGCAGCGGCACGGGCGCGACGCGGGGGACGGGCACCCCGGCGGCGGCGGCGAACCGCCCGGCCAGCGCGCGGTACGTCAGCGGCTCGGCGGACGGGACGTGCCACGCCCGGCCCCACGCGGCGGGGGTGACCGCGGCCGTGGCCAGCGCCGCCGCGAAGTCGGGCAGGTACGCCCAGGTGTGCGGCTGGTCGGCGGACGCGATCGGGCGCAGCGTCCGCCCGGCCAGCAGCGGCCCGAGCATGCGCGGGCCGGCGTGCGCGTGCGCCTCCGCGCCGGGCCCGAGGTAGTCGCTGCCCCGCACCTCGGTGGCCCGCACGGCGCCCGCCTCGTGCCGCGCGAGGGCGTCCTGCCACATCCGGACGCGGACGCGCCCCTTCGTCTCGCGGGTCGCGAGCGGGTCGTCCTCGTGCATGTGGTGGTTGCCCGCGCCGTAGACGTAGAGGTTCGCCGCGGTGACGAGGACGGCGCCGGTGCGCTCGGCGGCGGTGAGCAGCGCGTCGGCGACGGGCGGCCAGTCGGTCACCCAGCGGTGGTAGGCCGGGTTGACGCAGTTGTACAGGGCGGCGGAGCCGCGGGCGTGCCGCGCGAGGGCGTCCGCGTCCGCGCCGTCGACGCGGTGGTGCTCGACGCTGCCGCCCGCGGACGTGGTCGTCCGCGCCGCGGCGCGGGTGCCGGGGCCGGAGCGGGAGAGGACGTGCACCTCGTGGCCGGCGTCGGCGAGGTGCTGCGCGAGGGTCCGGCCGATGGGGCCCTTCCCGAGGACGGTGTGACGGGGCATGGCGGCCTCCGGGGTCAGGGAGAGAGCGGTGCTCTCTGTTGTGAGCGATGCTCGCAGCGTCGCCCGACACCCGTCAAGAGCACTGCTCTCGATTGCGTCCTGTGCTCTCGTCCGGCACGATCGCGGCATGCCCGAGGACCTCGCACCGCGCGGCACGCCGCGCGAGCGCGCCCGCGCCGAGCTCATGCGCGACCTCCTCGCCGCCGCGCGAGCGCGGCTGGCGCAGGACGGCGCCGCCGGCCTGTCGCTCCGTGCCGTCGCACGCGACCTGGGCCTCGCCTCCTCGGCCGTCTACCGGTATGTGCCCTCACGCGACGCGCTGCTGACCCTGCTGGTCAGCGAGTCGTACGATGCCGTCGGGCGCGTCTGCGAGGACGCGGCCGCCGCGTCCCGCGCCGCCGGGCACGCGCCGGCGCGCCGCTGGCTCGAGGTCGCGCGCGCGGTGCGCGCCTGGGCGCTCGCGGACCGGCACGCGTACGAGCTGATCTACGGCACGCCGCTGCCCGGGTACGTCGCGCCGCGCGACACCGTGGCGCCCGCGTTGCGCGTGTGGGGGGTGCTCGTCGACGTGCTGGTCGACGCCGCCGCGGACGGCAGCCTGCGGCCGGCCGGGCCCGACTTCGACCCGACGGGCGTCGTGACGCCCGGCGTGCACGCCTTCGGCGCCGAGCGCGGCGGGTGGGGCGGCACGGAGGACCCCGAGACGCTCCGGGCGGGCGTGCGGTCGCTCACGCTCTTCAGCACCGTGCTCGGGGCGGTCAGCGCCGAGCTGTTCGGGCACCTGCGCGGCGTCCACGAGGACGCGGCGCGCGCGTTCGACGTGACGGTCGCGACCGCCGCGGCCGGGGTCGGGCTGCACGTCGACCTCGTCGACGCGTGGGCGGAGCGCGACGCGACAGGCCGGCCGACCGGCCCCGCCTGACCCGGCGGGCGGGCGGCCTGCCGGCCCGTCCGTGCCGTCAGCGCCAGAGGACGGCGCGCTCCGTCGCGTCGTCGGCGACGACGCAGCCGACCACGAGCCCGGAGCCGTTCACCGCGGTCAGGACGGTCGTCCCGTCGGCCGCCGCGACGAGCCGCACCGCACCCCCGCGGTCCTGCACGAACGCCTGCTGGCCCTGACCGGCGGGCGAGATGGAGCCGATCGCGCGACCGCGGTCGTTGAGGTCCGTCACGGTGCCGAAGCCGCCGCCGGCCGGGCTCACGTCGCTCACGGCGCCCGCGCGCGACCAGCGCACCGGCCGCATGTCGCCCGGGGCGGCGTAGGCGTAGCCCGCGGCGCGATCGTCGCCGTCGACGGCGGTCGCGAGGCTTGACCCCGTGCCGTCGCCGAGGCCCGGCAGACGCACGAGCCGCCCGTCGGCCTCCCACCGCACGGCGTGCTGCGTGCCGTCGACCCACGCGGCGCCGACCACCTGCCCGCGGTCGTTCACGTCGTTGGCGTCCGTGCGCCCGCCCAGGCCCTCGAGCGGCGTCATGACGCCCCGGCGCCACCGGAACGCGACCGGCTCGCCGCCGAACGCCCCGGACGAGCCGACGAGCTCGCCGCGGTCGCTGAGCCCGGTGACGACGACGAACGTGTGGTCGGGGCTCAGCGGGTCGAGCAGCCACAGCCGGGAGCCGTCCCAGAACGCGGCGCGGCCGTCCACGTCGCCCGCGATCTGCCCCCGGTCGTTGATCAGACGTGCGCCGGTCAGGCCCCCGGGCAACGGCGACACCCGCCCGCCCCGCACGACGTGCGTCGTGGTGACGACGACGCCGTGGTCGTTCACGTCCCACGCGCACTCGTCCACGCCCAGGTCGACCAGGCCGGCCGGCCGGCGCGCCGCGACGTGCGCGGCGGCGGCGTCGCCCTCGGCCGCCTGCCGGACCAGCCGGTGCGCCACGCCCTCGGCGGCGACGGTGCCGGTGACCGCGGTGCTCATGGGTGCGCTGCTGACGGGTGCGGTGCCGGTCGGTGCGGCGGCGGCCGCCCCCGCGGCCGGGACCGTGACGGCCAGCGCGGTCGCGAGCACGGCGGTGACGAGTGCGGACATGGTGCCCCCCGGGGTCCTCGCCCACCCGCCCCTGGGGTGGGCCGCTACCGATGGTGCGCCCGGGACGAAGCGGGCACAACGGTCGGCGCGGGAGTTCACCCCGCGTCCGGCCCCGCGCCCCGGCCGCTAGACTGGACGGCGGTCGTGACTGGCGCAGGTGGAGGCAACCACCGGGGAGCGGCCGCAGCAGCCTCGACCGTGCACCGCCCGCCTGGGTGCCCGGCGTCCTCGTTCGACGCTGCCCCCCGGGAGACGCCATGTCCGACGCGCCCACGCCCACCGCCGACGCCACGCGCCGCCCCGTGCGCCGCGCCCTGCTGTCCGTGTACGACAAGACCGGCCTGGTCGAGCTCGCCACCGCGCTGCACCGCGCCGGCGTGGAGCTCGTGTCGACCGGCTCCACGGCCGCCACGGTCGCCGCGGCGGGGGTCCCCGTGACGCGCGTCGAGGACCTCACGGGCTTCCCGGAGTGCCTCGACGGCCGCGTCAAGACGCTGCACCCGCGCGTGCACGCCGGCATCCTCGCGGACACGCGGCGGCCCGAGCACCTCGCCCAGCTGCAGGAGCTCGGCGTCGCGCCCTTCGAGCTCGTCGTGGTGAACCTGTACCCGTTCACGCAGACCGTCGCGTCCGGCGCCGACGTCGACGCGTGCGTCGAGCAGATCGACATCGGTGGCCCGTCGATGGTGCGCGCCGCCGCGAAGAACCACCCGAGCGTCGCGGTCGTCGTCGAGCCGTCGCGGTACGACGAGGTCGTCGCCGCGGTCGCCGCCGGCGGCTTCACGCGCGCCGAGCGCACGCGGCTCGCGGCGCAGGCGTTCGTGCACACGGCCACGTACGACGTGGCCGTGGCGTCGTGGATGGGCAACGTCGCGACGACGACCGACGAGGTCGACGGCGTGAGCACGGGCTTCCCCGCGTGGGTCGGCGCGACGTGGGACCGGTCGGACGTCCTGCGCTACGGCGAGAATCCGCACCAGCGGGCGGCGCTGTACACCTCCGGGCACGGGCCCGGCGGGCTCGCGCAGGCGACCCAGCTGCACGGCAAGGCCATGAGCTACAACAACTACGTCGACGCCGACGCGGCGTGGCGGGCCGCGCACGACCACGACGCCCCGACCGTCGCGATCATCAAGCACGCCAACCCGTGCGGCATCGCGGTCGGCACCGACGTCGCCGACGCCCACGCCAAGGCGCACGCCTGCGACCCGGTGTCCGCGTTCGGCGGCGTCATCGCCACCAACCAGGTCGTGACGCGAGCCGCCGCCGAGCAGATCGCGCCCGTCTTCACCGAGGTCGTCGTGGCGCCGGGCTTCGACGACGACGCGCTCGCGGTCCTGCAGCAGAAGAAGAACGTGCGCCTGCTCGTCGTCGACACGCCGCCCGTGGGCGGCGTCGAGATGCGCGCCGTGTCCGGCGGGCTGCTGCTGCAGTCGGTCGACCGGCTCGACGCGCCCGGCGACGACCCGTCGACGTGGACCCTCGCCGCCGGCGAGCCGGCGGACGAGGCGACGCTCGCGGACCTGCGGTTCGCGTGGCGCGCGGTGCGGGCCGTCAAGTCGAACGCGATCCTGCTCGCCCACGACGGCGCGTCCGTCGGTGTCGGCATGGGGCAGGTCAACCGCGTCGACTCGTGCCGCCTCGCCGTCGAGCGGGCCAACACGGGCGACGTCGAGCGCGCGCGGGGCGCCGTCGCGGCCTCCGACGCGTTCTTCCCGTTCGCCGACGGGCTCCAGGTGCTGCTCGACGCGGGCGTGCGCGCGGTCGTGCAGCCCGGCGGCTCGGTGCGCGACGAGGAGGTCGTGGCCGCCGCGGCGGCCGCCGGCGTGACGCTGTACCTGACGGGCACGCGCCACTTCGCGCACTGAGCGCACGACGAGGGGGACCCGCCGGCCGGCCGGCGGGTCCCCCTCGTCGTCCCGGGCGTCGTGCGCCCGCCGTGCGGGTGTCGTCCCGGGGCCGCGGCGGTCAGCGCCGCCGGACGAGCTCCGCGAGCGTCGACGCGCCGTCGAGCGGGACGACGGGCAGCTCCGGACCGCCGAGCAGGCGCCGGGCCGCGCCGACGTCGCGCGGACGGTCGACCGTCAGCGCGGCCGTCACGGCCCCGTCGGCGGCGCGGGTCCACAGCACGGACCAGCCGCCGTCGGCGGGGTCGCCCAGCACCGTGGGGGCGTCGTCGTCGCCCCGCAGGCCGAACATCGTGAGGTCGTGCCCGAGCTGCGTCGAGAAGACGTAGGGCGTCAGCTCCGCGTCGCCGTCGTCGACGCCCAGCAGCCGGCGCACGAGCACGTCCGGCCCGCGCAGCGCCTCGTCCCAGTGGCCGCCGGGCACCCAGCCGTGCCGGGCCGACCGGCGGCGGGCGACGTCGCCCACGGCCAGGACGCCGTCCAGCGGTCCGTCGGGGCCGAGCACGCGGTACGCCTCGTCCACGGGCACGGCGCCGCCGTCCAGCGGGAGCGCGTCGGCGAGCCACCCCGCGGCCGGGCGGGCGCCGACGGCCACGAGCACGACGTCCGCCGGCAGCACCGCGCCGTCCGCGAGCCGCACCGCACCGTCCTCGACGGCGGCCACCGTGGCGCGCGTGCGCAGGTCGACGCCCGCGGCCGCGTACCAGGGCGCCGTCAGGGCGCCCACACGGCTGCCGAGACCCGTCACCAGCGGGGCGTCCCTGGCCTCGACGACCGTCACGTGGTGCCCCGCCGCCGCGGCGACGCCGGCGACCTCGGCGCCGAC
The DNA here is from genome assembly GCF_047229365.1 of Cellulomonas pasadenensis. Taxonomy (NCBI): domain Bacteria; kingdom Bacillati; phylum Actinomycetota; class Actinomycetes; order Micrococcales; family Cellulomonadaceae; genus Cellulomonas; species Cellulomonas pasadenensis. The sequence goes on from NZ_JBFTEP010000158.1 coordinate 6,773, forward strand.
CCAGCCGGCGCCCACCACGACGAGCCGGCGCGGCGCGCCGTCCAGCGCGGCGCGCAGCCGGTCGGCGTCGGCCGCGGAGTGCAGCGTCAGCGCGGACGGCCACGCGGGGACGCGGACGGCGTGCGACCCCGTCGCGAGCACCACGCACGACGCACGGTGCGCGCCGTCGTCGGTCACGACGGTGGCCCCGGGCCGGTCCCCGTCGAGGCGCAGGGCGCGCGCCGTGACGCCCAGACGGACGTCGTCGGCGAGCCCGTGCAGGTCCAGCCCGAGCTCGTCGGTGAGCCACGCCGGCTCGGGGCGGTCCAGGAGGTGCTTCGACAGCGGCGGGCGGTCGTACGGCGGCACGTCCTCCGCGCCGAGCACCCGGATCGCGCCCGCGTAGCCGTGCGTGCGCAGCGCCGCCACCGTCTGCGCGCCGGCCAGGCCGGCACCGACGACGAGCACGTCCTCGGGGATCGGCGACGTGCGGCGAGATGTCGTCGGCGTGGTCACGCGCCCACGCTAGCCTTGGCGCGCACCTCGTCGGCCGTCGGAGGGAACGTCGCCATGACCACGTCGCGGCACGCGGGACCCCCGCTCGTCACGCCTCCGCACGGCCCGTCCTGGCCGTCCCGCCACACGGGCCCCGAGGCGGCCGGTCGCCCCGGGGCCACCGCGCCGTCGGGCGCCCCCACCCCCGACTCGACGTCGAAGTCGGCCCCCGTCAGCAGCCGCTCCGGGGTGCCCTCCTGCGTGATGGGGAAGTCGACGTGG
>NZ_JBFTEP010000159.1:0-7504 GCF_047229365.1 Cellulomonas pasadenensis
GCGCAGCGGTCGGCCCGCCCGGCGAGCGCCGCGTCGACGACGGCGACGACGGCCGCGGCCGTGCTCGGCGTCGTGCCGGTGCGCGGCTCGACGGGCGTGCGCGCCGGACCGGCGTCGGCGGGGTCGTCCCCGGCGCGGTCGTCGAGGGTGCGCGCGACGGCGTCCTCGGCCGCCGACGACGTCCCGCCCGGCAGCCGGCGCGTGACGTCCGTGCTCGTGCGGGACGCGGGCGCCGTGTGCTCCGTCGCCGACGTCAGGGCCAGGCGCGCCGCCTCGCCGGGCGCGACGCCCTCGAGCGTGAGCCGACGCATGACCAGCAGCCGCTCGAGGTCGCGCGCGGTGTACCGGCGGTGCGCGCCGGCGGAGTGCTCGGACGGGCCCAGCCCGTAGCGGCGGTCCCACGTGCGCAGGGTGGCGGGCGCGACCCCGAGCCGACGCGCCACGGCCGCGACGGTCAGGGGGGCCGTGCCCGTCGCCGTGCCGGTCGGTGCGGCGTCGTGGTCGCCGGCCGCGTCGGGCACCGCGGTGCCGGTCGTCGCGGGTGCCGCGGTGCCGGTCGTCGCGGGTGCCGGGGTGCCGGTCGTCGCGGGTGCCGCGGTGCCGGTCGCGACGGGCGGGCCGCCCGCCGGGGAGCCAGCCGGCGTCGACTCCGGGTGGCCCGTCGTCGGGTCCTGCGGCTCGGCCATGGCGCGATTCTGCCAGTCGGCGGCGCGGTCCGGGCGCGACGCGGTCGATCGCGCCAGCCGGCGCGGACGTGGCGCGGTTCGGTGCGGGGAACGCGCCACGGCGTCGAACCGCATCGACCGGCCCTCGACCGCGCGATCACCTGCGCAGACAAGAGGGGGCACGCACGACCCGCCTGTCGGGCGCGCGTTCAGAATCGTTGCAGCAGATCAGTTCAGAAGAGGGTCTTGAACAACTTCTGAAGCGGTTGTACGGTTACGGCACATCGCAGGAACGCGCCAGCGGCTCCGGGACCTAGGTCCTACCGCGGCACGTACCCAGCAGCTTCCGTCCGGGTGGCACACCGCCGGGACGACGTACGTACGAGGAGGAGCACATGGCCGAGATCTCGCGTCTGCCCGGACCGGTGATGGACCTGTGGGAGTGGCAGTTCGACGGCGCCTGCCGCGACGCCGACCAGGACCTCTTCTTCCACCCGGAGGGCGAGCGCGGCTCGGCCCGCCGCCGGCGCGCGGAGGCCGCCAAGGCCATCTGCGCCACCTGCCCCGTGATCAAGGAGTGCCGCGAGCAGTCGCTGGCCGTGCGTGAGCCGTACGGCGTGTGGGGCGGCCTCTCCGAGGACGAGCGCGCCGCCGTCCTCGCCGAGCGCGCCGGCCGCCGCGTCACCGCCTGACCCGGACTCTCGCCGGCACCGCCCGGCACGCACCACCTGACCGCCCCGGAGCGGGCGTCGCTCGATGACGAGCGGCGTCGGCTCCGGGGCGGTCGTGCGTCCCGCCGCCGCGGCGGTCGTGCGTCCGACGCCGTGAGCCGTGAGAGGCCGCGCGGACGCACGAGAGCCCCCTCCCGCGGACGGGAGGGGGCTCTCGTGGTCACCGGGCCGGTGCCCGGCGGTGTCGTCGCTGCGTCAGCCGACGATCGCGAGCACGTCGCGCGCGGAGAGGATGAGGAACTCCTCGCCGGCGTACTTGACCTCGGTGCCGCCGTACTTCGAGTAGATGACCTTGTCGCCGACGGCCACGTCGAGCGGCACGCGGTTGCCCTTGTCGTCGATGCGACCCGGGCCCACCGCCAGGACCTCGCCCTCCTGGGGCTTCTCCTTGGCGCTGTCCGGGATCACGAGACCCGACGCGGTCGTCGTCTCGGCCTCGAGGGTCTTGACGACGATGCGGTCCTCGAGGGGCTTGATGGAGACCGACACAGGCGGACCTCCCCTTCGCATGAGTTGTTCGTGAGCGAATGTCTGCGCCGTACCGTCGGGCCGCCGTCGTCGCGGGTGCCGGGGCCACTGGCACGGTTGGCACACTCCCAGGGAGAGTGCCAGTTCCTCACTCTAGGAACGCGTTAGCACTCGGTCAACCGGAGTGCCAGCGTGGCGTGCCGTCGACGTGCCCGCCGCGCTCCCCGGACCGCCGTCCCGCCGCCCGCGCCGCGGCGTGGCAGGCTGGGCGCGTGGACGACGCCGCGCTGGCCAAGCTCCTGCACCCGGAGGGGTGGGCGCTGCTGCAGGCGCTGCCGCCCTACGACGAGCGCCTGGCACTGCCGCTCGCCGAGCGGCTGCAGCGGGAGGGGCTCGACGCCGGCCTCGTCGCGGCCGCGCTCACGCAGTCACGGCTGCGCGCGAAGGCCCGCGGCAAGCTCGGCGACTTCGCCGACGGCATGCTCTTCACGCAGGCGGGCCTCGAGCAGGCGACACGGCTCGAGGTCGCCGCGCACCACGCCCGGCGGTTCCGCGACGCGGGCTGCACGTACGTCGCCGACCTCACCTGCGGGCTCGGCGCGGACGCCCTGGCCCTCGCCGGCGTCGGCCTGCGCGTCCTGGCCACGGACGTCGACGAGACGACCGCCGCCCTCGCGACCGTGAACCTGCGCGCGTTCCCCGAGGTGCAGGTCCGCCACGGCGACGGGCTCGCGCTCGACCTGGCCGCCGAGGGCGTCGACGGGGTGTGGGCCGACCCGGCGCGGCGCACCGGCACGGGCCGGCGCGTGTTCGACCCGCGCGCGTACGCGCCCCCGCTCGACGACGTCCTCGCCGCCCGCGGCACCGTGCCGGCGCTCGGGCTCAAGCTGGGCCCCGGCATCGCGCACCGTGACCTGCCGGTCGACGCGGAGGCCCAGTGGGTGTCGGTGGACGGGGAGGTCGTCGAGGTGGGCCTGTGGTTCGGTCCGCTCGCGCCCGACGGCCCCGGGCGCACGGCCCTCGTGCTGCGCGGCGGCACGCCCCACACGCTGCGCGGCGACCCCGACGGCGTGGACGACGCACCCCCGGTCGGGCGCGTCGGCGCCTACCTGTACGAGCCCGACGGCGCCGTGATCCGCGCCGGCCTGGTCGGCACGGTCGCCCAGCGGGTGCGCGGACGCCTCGTCGACCCCACCATCGCCTACGTGACCGCCGACGCCCTCACCCCGGACCCGCTCGCCACGGCGTACCGCGTCCTCGACGACCTGCCGTTCGGCCTCAAGCGCCTGCGCACGTACCTGCGGGAGCGCGAGGTGGGCAGGCTGACCATCAAGAAGCGCGGCACGGCCGTCGTGCCGGAGACGCTGCGCAAGCAGCTCGACCTGCGCGGCGGCGCCGAGGGGACGGTCGTGCTCACCCGGGTCGCCGGGCAGCAGCGCGTGCTCGTCGTGGAGCCGGTCTGATGGCGGCGCCGGTCACCCTGCCGTTCGCGCGGTCCGAGCGGTCGACCGTCGGCATCGAGTGGGAGGTCGCGCTCGTCGACGTCGACTCGGGCGACCTGCGGCAGGCCGCGCAGGCGATCTTCGAGGCCGTGCGTCCCGCCGACGGCACGGACCACCCGCACATCACGTCCGAGCTGCTGATGAACACGGTGGAGATCTCGTCCGGCAAGTGCCGCACCGTCGGTGAGGCCGGCGCGGACCTGCGGCGGGCCCTGGACGAGGTCGGGGCCGCGGCCGAGCCGCTGCGCATCGAGGTCATGGGCGGCGGCACGCACCCGTTCGCCAACTGGGCGACGCAGCGCGTCACCGACAAGGAGCGCTACGCGACGCTCATCGACCGCACGCAGTGGTGGGGCCGGCAGATGCTGATCTACGGCGTGCACGTGCACGTCGGCATCGAGGACCGCGCGAAGGTCCTGCCGCTGCAGCGCGCGATGCTCACCGTCCTGCCGCACATCCAGTCCCTGTCGGCGTCGTCGCCGTTCTGGGCGGGCAAGGACACCGGGTACGCGTCCAACCGTGCGCTGCTGTTCCAGCAGCTGCCCACCGCCGGGCTGCCGCCGCAGCTGCGCGCCTGGCACGAGCTCGAGCAGTACGTCGGCGACATGATGCACACCGGCGTGATCGACCAGGTCGACGAGGTCCGCTGGGACGTGCGCCCGTCCCCCCGCTTCGGCACGCTCGAGATGCGCATCGCCGACGGTGCGACCAACCTGCTCGAGGTCACGGCGATCTCGGCGCTGACGCACTGCTTCGTCGAGCACTTCTCGTCGCTGCTCGACGCGGGCGAGGAGCTGCCGGCCATGCCGCCGTGGTTCGTGCAGGAGAACAAGTGGCGCTCGGCGCGCTACGGCATGGACGCGATCGTCATCACCGACGCCGCGGGCGACGAGGAGCTCGTCACCGACTCGGTCGGCGGGTGGCTGACCACGCTCGCCCCGGTCGCGGAGCGGCTCGGCTGCGCCGAGGAGCTCGAGCAGGTACGCGTGATCCTCCGCCGCGGGGCGTCGTACCAGCGGCAGCGGGCCGTGGCCCGCCGGAACGCGGGCGAGCTCGAGCCGGTCGTCCGTTCCCTGCTCGCCGAGATGCGCGCGGGCCGCCCGCTCTGACCGCGGGCGCGACGCCGGTGGCCACGGTCACGCCGCGGTCGTCGCACCCTCCGCACCGGCTACCGCCGCTGGTGGCCACGTGCACGCGGCCACGACGCGCGCCAGGGCCGAGACCCGCACGGCGCCGCGGACCAGGACGCCGCCCACGAGCGCCCCCAGCGTGTTGGCCAGCAGGTCGTCGACGTCGCTCACCCGTCCCCCGCCGACGGCCAGGCCGGCGACGAGCTGGACCAGCTCGACCGCCAGGCTCACGAGGGCACCGGCGAGCACGACCCCGCGGGTCCGCAGGCCGGGGACCAGCAGCGGCAGCAGCACTCCGAGCGGCACGAAGAGCACCAGGTTGAGCCACAGCCCGGCCGGGTCGCCGGACCCGAGCGGCACCAGGTTGACCCACGCGTGCCACGGCAGGTCGCCGGCACCCGGGCGAGGGCCGACAGGGAGAGGCAGCAGCACGGCGTCGACCAGGCACGCGGCGTACGCGCACGCCAGCAGGCCGGTCGCCACGCGCGGCCACGTGAGCGGGGCGCGGGCCCGCAACCGCCGCAGCACCGCGGGGACCGCGACGAGGAGCAGCGGGACGAGCACCCACACGGCGGGGATCTCGGGGCGGGACGGGGTCACGGTCGCGACGGTAGGAGCCGTACGCCGCCCGCGACGTCCCCCGACCGCACGACGGCCGCTCCGCTGCCCTCCCCCCGGGGACGGACGGGCGTCGGGAGCACCGCAGGACGGCTGCCCGGACGCCGCGCACGCCGACGCCCCGCCACGCCACCGCACGGGCCGGCGCGCGACGGGCGACCGCTCAGACGAGGACCTGCGTCAGCGGCATCGTCGAGTCGACCGGCAGGTCCAGGGGAGACGCGGGCATGCCCCGGCGCACGACGGCCGACCCGAGCGCCGCGATCATCGCGCCGTTGTCCGTGCAGTAGCGGATCGGCGGGATCCGCAGCGTGATGCCGGCCTCGGCGCACCGCTGCGCGGCCATGTCGCGCAGCTGGGAGTTCGCGGAGAACCCGCCGCCGACGACGAGCGTGTCGACGCCCTCGCGGCGGCACGCGGCGATCGTCTTGGCGGTGAGGACGTCCGCGACGGCGGCCGCGAACGAGGCGGCGACGTCGGGCAGCGGGACGTCCTCGCCGGCGTCCTGCCGCGCCTCGACCCACCGGGCCACCGCCGTCTTGAGCCCCGAGAAGGAGAAGTCGGTCGCGTGCTTCGCCTGGTCCTTGGGCGCGGTCAGGCCGCGCGGGAAGCGGATGGCCTCCGGGTCGCCCTCGCGGGCGAGGCGGTCGATGTGCGGGCCGCCCGGGTACGGCAGGCCGAGCAGGCGGCCGACCTTGTCGAACGCCTCCCCCGCCGCGTCGTCGAGCGTCGAGCCGAGCTCCGTGACGTGCACGGTGTCGTCGATCCGCAGCAGCGACGAGTGCCCGCCGGAGACGACGAGCGCGAGCACGCGCTCGGGGAACGCGCCGTCGACGAGCTCGTCGACGACGGCGTGCCCGATGACGTGGTTGACGCCGTAGAGAGGCTTGTCCAGGCCGACGGCGAGCGCCTTCGCGGCGGCCGCGCCGATCGTCAGCGGGCCGACCAGCCCGGGCCCCGCGGTCACCGCGACCGCGTCCACGTCGGCGAGGGTCACGCCCGCGGTCGACAGCGCCCGCTCGATCGTCGGCACCATCGCCTCGAGGTGGGCGCGCGAGGCGATCTCGGGGATGATCCCGCCGAACCGCGCGTGCTCGTCGACCGAGCTGGCGACGGCGTCGACCAGCAGGTCGTACCCGCGCACGAGGGCGACGCCGGTCTCGTCGCAGGACGTCTCGATCCCGAGGACGAGGGGCTCGCTCACGCGCACCAGGATAGGCGCCCGCGGACGGCGTCCCGCACGCGCGGGCGGCACGTGCCCGGGCGGGCGTGAGCAGCCTCACGCGACCCGCGGACATCGATGCGAACGCATCGATGGTTGAGCGGACCATGACCAGCACCGAACTCGTCGACGACCTCACCGCCCTCGACCCCGACCGCACGGGGATCGACGACCGCGTCGCCGACCGGCTGTTCCGCGACGCCCGCAGCGTCGGGCGGTTCCTCGACCGCGACGTCCCCGACGCGCTCGTCCGCGAGGTCCACGACGTCGTCCGCTGGGGCCCGACGGCCCTCAACACCGTGCCGCTGCGCCTGCTGCTCGTGCGCAGCCCCGAGGCGCGCGCCCGCCTGGCGGCGCACATGTCGGAGGGCAACCGCGAGCGCGTCCTCGCCGCCCCGCTGACCGTCGTGGTCGCGGCCGACCCGGAGTTCCACCGCCACATGGGCCGCCTCACGCCGCACGCCCCGCACCTCGCCGACGTCTTCGCGGCCGACGCGGACGGCGCCGAGCGCACCGCCCGCGAGAACGCCTGGCTGCAGGCCGGCTACCTCGTCGTCGGCCTGCGCGCCGCCGGCCTCGGCGTCGGGCCGATGGGCGGCTTCGACAAGGCGGGCGTGGACGACGACCTGCTGGCAGGCACCGGCTGGCGCAGCCTCATGGTGCTCAACGTCGGCTGGCCCGGCGGCGCGGGCACGCACCACGCGCGCGCGCCGCGGCTCGAGTGGGACGAGGTCGCGCGGACGGCCTGAGCCGCACGGCGGCCGTCCCGCGCTCAGCGCCCGACGGCCACCGGCCGGTCCGCGTCGTGCGCCCACTGCGACCACGACCCCGGGTACAGCGCGGCGTCGACGCCCAGCGTCGCCAGCGCGGCGACCTCGTGCGCGGCCGTGACGCCCGACCCGCAGTACACGCCGACGCCCGGCCCGGCACCCGCCGCGTCCCCGTCGGCACCCGCGCCGGAACCGGCCGCCACCGGCACGCCGAGCGCCGCGAACCGGGCCGCGAGCGCGTCCGCCGGCAGGAACCGCCCGTCCGGTCCGAGGTTCTCCGCGGTCGGCGCGCTCACCGCCCCGGGCACGTGCCCTGCGCGCGGGTCGACGGGCTCGACCTCGCCCGCGTAGCGCTCGGCGGCGCGGGCGTCGAGCAGCACGCCGGCGTCGACGAGCGC